>JAZOTG010000192.1:0-6166 GCA_045657505.1 Kiritimatiellia bacterium
TAAGCCCGCTTGGCCCCCGACTTCATGATAAAACGCGTTTTTTCATGTTGTCTCGCAGGTCAATGCGGCTACGGCCTCATGAATATCAGCAAGCGTCCGCACCTTGTTTAGGCGGGCGCGCAGCTTTGCGGCGCCCGGCAGTGAATTAAAATATCTGAACAGATGCGTATGCATTTTTACCGATGCGAATGCATCGGCACTGCGCACGCGGTCGTGCGGAAACGCGCCGGCAAGATGATCTCTAAACTCAAGCACATACTTCAAATGCGCATTAAACGCCGTAATCCGCTCCCATGGATTTGCCGCGCCCTTAAACACGGAAAAAACGCCGGGATTTGAAAGAGCCGCCCTCCCGATCATTACGGCTTTAACGCCGCACTGCCTCATGCGCTCCACATCGGCAAGCGTCTTCACGCTTCCGTTGCCGGTAATCGGCAACGACGTGGACTGCACCAGCTCCGCAAGCATATCGTAATGAACGGCACCGCCGTGCATTTGGCTCGTGTATCGCGCATGAACCGTCAGCCCCGCCGCCCCCGCCTCTTCCGCCGCGGCGGCCAGCTCAAAAACGGCAACGGCATCCGGCCTCGGCCCCAAACGCGTCTTAAGCGTAATCGGAAGCGATGTATTTTCAGACATCGCCTTAAGCAGTTTATACACGGTTTGCGGAGACTCTATAAGTTTTGCTCCCGCACCCGAGCGTGTAATGCGCGCCATCGGACAGCCCGCATTCAAATCAAGAGCGGCAAAACGGTTTTTTATTTTCTCGATTTCTGCGGCGGCAGATGCGACATCCTCAACCTTGGCTCCGAAAATCTGGCACGCCACGGGGCCTTCGCCCTGCATCGTTTCCATAAGGTGGCGGGTTGGCGAGTTGCCGTGCGCAAGAGCGGCGGCCGAAACCATTTCCGTATACGTCAAATCCGCCCCGCCGAGCGTGCACATTTTTCTGAACGGCGCATCCGTGAAATCGGCAAGAGGAGCGAGAACAAACTTCATTTTTTATCCTTACCGCCGAATAAAAGCGCTTTTAAAAAAGGATCGCAGTACTTCGCGTCGGCATCTACAAGCGCAAATGAAATAAATGCCGGCGCTCCCCATTGCGATTTTTTCGTTTTGCCGAACACGGCCACGTCAACTCTATTTGTAGGACTCAAGCGCGACTTGTCGATTATAATGTTCGCCCGCGATTGTGACACGCTCTCTATTCTTGCCGCGCCGGGGTTTCCGTGCACAACGGCAAAAGCGTATTCATCTGCCCCCTGTGCGGCTACCGCATATCTGGCAAGACCCTCCTTCTCCTCAAACACAAATGAACTTGCAAAAGGAGTATGATACAAAAGCCTGCCGCCGCTCTTTGACGCGCGCTCAACGGCAATCGACTTTATCTCAACCGCAGGAGGTATTGCGTCTGCCTCCAGATTTGAAGAAAGTTCCTTCAGCCTTTGCATGTCAAGGCCTTTTGCCGGGAATGCGCTCGGATGAGCCCTTGCAGTCAAATAATCATTCTCGTTTGTCACCGACAGAAGAGACTTTCGAATAATCGTCTGGACAGTTGGGGCGAGCAGCCCCGCATCGACAACGGCATCCTTGACATCCTCCGGCAAAGACCGGCTTATCTCCAGCGCCGCCTTAAGATAATACTGGTCTGACCAGCTCTTGCCCTGCGTCACTATCCAATACGGCGTAACCGAAGCAAACACGTCGCCGTTTGTGCCAGCGGGCGGACAGTCGTACACAGCAGGAAACACCCACACTTGATTTGACCTGTAAAAATGACACATCGTTTTAAGGCGATGACTTTCACCCGTCATAAGCGCTCTTGGAATCGAGCGCCAGTTGGGCCCCACAACAAGTGCGCGGCTGCAATTTCCGAATACGGGATACGGGAACGACATATTCGGAAAATCAAGATCGACCCCTCTGTTTTGCGCGGCAATCTCAAACGAAACGGGCGTCACATCCGGGAAAGCCTTTCTGTCGAGAACGGAATGCCCTCTGTCGCGATTTACATACAGGTCGCATCTGTTACCGCCGCGGCTCTCGCTGTCCAAAGCCAAACCCGCATCGAAACAGGCATTGTCAAAATCCCATGACAGATTGCCTTCTGTAATAATTACGGGCTGCCCCACTTTTCCATACGCATCATGAGCAGCGCGCGGACCAAAAAGAACCGGCGAATACTTCAGGCTGTCTGCAAGCCGTAGAAGCTCGGCAAATCTTTCCGTATTGGAAAGAAATTTGAAGTCGGAATCTTTTTTGATGAGTTCCGAATCGCGAAAGCCCATCCGTATGGCCTTCTCAAGCGCGTCAAGTGCAGAGTCGGCCTTGCCCGAACGCGAATAGGAACAGGCCAGATTATACCTCCACACGGGATCTTCGGGAAACAGTTCCGTCCCTTTAAGGCACGCCAGACGCATCTTATACGGGTCGGAGGCTTTTACGGCGGCAATAAATTCCGCCTTAGCCTGTTCATGCCCCGGTTGCCGCTGCGGATAATCAAAAATGGAAAGTGCGGCAATAATTATGCAGCAGACAAAACTCATATGCCTATCTTCATCCACCTGGGAAGTTTTACCATTTTCGCCTCGCGGCTCTGATTGGTCGACAGAGATTGACTTGTGCCTATCGAAGGGGACTCAAGCTCATTTAGGCGGGCGAGCAGAGACTGCTGACTTACCGCCTGCCGCTGACGCAGGGCCTCTGCCTGCTGCCGTTCGGCAACGAGTTCCTTCTCGCGCAACTGCAATTTTTCACGCAGCTTCTGCACCTCGGCAAGCAATTGAGTGACATCCTTCTGGCTTTCTGAACGACGCGCAGCCTCAGACTCGCGCATTCTGAGCCGCTCCGTCAATTCAGCAATGCGCGACTCCGCTTCCATACTCTTCTTGGCATCGAGCCTGCGCAATTCCTCAAGCTCGCTCCTTAGCTGCGCCGTACGCGGATCTTCTGGCCTGTTGACCAACGCCTTGCGCGTCATCTCCTGAATGCTCGCGCCGGCCATTTTGAGAAGTTCGCGCCTGCGCTGCAAGAGGTTGTCGGTTCTTTGTTCGTGACGGCGGCGAAGTTCCTCGATGTCGGCTTTTTCACGCTCGATCAGCGCTGTGATTTCTTCGACCTCGCCGGTCATCAGTGAATACACGGCGGCTTGTATATCGGCTATCTCACTTGCGCTCTGGGGGAGTCTCCGCAACTCGTTTTCCAGCGAAAGAACCTTTTCGCGAAGCGCCGACTCTCTGGCCGACGCATCCTTTGCAGATTGCAGTATTTTTTCCTGCATCGCCGCCTCGCGCTCTGCGTTCCTGCGCGCTGCTTCGTCAATTGCCGACTGCAGCCTTGCTGTATGTCCGCGCTCCTCCTCGAGCAGGGCTTCAAGTTCTCTTACGCGAGTTTCATCAACGGTTGTTTTCTCTACAATCTTCTCAACTATCTTCTCTACTTCGACAGGCACCTCAACACGCTTTTCGATTATTTTCTCTACTTCGACAGGCACCTCTTTTTCCACAATCCTCTCTACTGTTTTTTCGACAGGAACTTCCTTGATTACAATCTTCTCAATCGGGACTTCGACAATTTTCTCCACCTCGACTATTTTTTCAACAACCTTTATCCCGCTCTCGGCGGTTTTTCCCGCATGGGCGGGCAACTCTCTTGTGTTTTCAAACGGCGCGCGCGTTTCGATTATCTCCGCTGTCGGTGGCAGACGCCCCGACGCGAGCAGCGCCTCAGCGGCAACCTTGTTGTACGGGCCTCTGTGGTTGCCGTCCCCGATATCAATCGAGAAACGCATATCAAGTTGAGGAATATCCTCTACCCTATGCCATATTTCATTATCGTCTGAAATCTCCTGCCCCGGCAAAACCCTGCCCATTCTCGCCCACTCAACAAGTTTCTCCATGGTCTCGGGGCCGAATATCTCATCCTGTGTACGAAGATACCACTTTCTATCGCTCACGGCTTCCTCCTTGAAAACAAATTATTGAACGCACCCATCCGCCCGCATTTGGCGGCGGCAATCTCGCGCTCTACAGCTTCTTCAAGCGCGGCAAGACTTTCCGGATTGATGTTTTTGAATATACCATCCTTTACCGGAACGGGCGGCCGCGATGCGACAGCAAGAACAGGGGCCTGGCCGGTAATGGGACGGCGCGGCGAAGGCTCAACCTCTATAATCTTCTCTACCTCGACAATCTTCTCTACTATTTTCTCCACAATCACCTTTTCAGGCGCCGGGTCTTCGTCGATATGCATATTATGCCGACGATATATAACCGCGCCTTCTGGAATTGCGCCAGTTTTAGAAAGGCGGCTTACCATCTTTCTGTTAAAGGGACCGTAAAACTTTCCCGGCTCAGACTCAACCACCCACGACATGTCAAGTTCGGGCAGCAACTGGGCGGGAAGCCATGATTGACAGTCGTTTGAAACAAACCCCGAAGGGTCGATACGCCCCTCCTCAGCCCATACAGTAAGCGCAGCAAGGTCGGCCGGGCCGTAAACCTTGCCTTCTGCGCTTCTTACATACCATTCTTGAGTGTTTTGCATACTTGTTGAAAAACTATTTCCCAATATTTTAACATATCAACGAAAATTCTCAACACTGCATATATAGACAACAAAAAAACCTGCGCTTCGGCGCAGGTTTTTCTTAAGCAAAAGTCAATTGAATTACTTGACTTCGACTTCAGCGCCAGCCTTCTTGAGCTGCTCGGCGATCTTCTCGGCCTCGTCCTTGGCGATGGCTTCCTTGACCTTCTTGGGAGCACCGTCAACCATGTCCTTGGCATCCTTAAGACCAAGACCCGTGATAGCGCGGATTTCCTTGATAACGGCAATCTTGTTGGAGCCGGCAGCCTTGAGGATGACGTCAAATTCGGTCTTCTCTTCGGCGGGAGCGGCACCAGCGCCAGGAGCGGCAACTGCAACGGCGGCAGCGGCGGGAACACCCCAAGCTTCTTCAAGAGCCTTTACGAGTTCGTTGATTTCGAGAACGGTCTTACCGGACAGTTCCTGGATGATTTCTTCGTTCGTCATTTTCTTTTTTCCTTTTTAGTTCAACCTTCAGCGTGTTTCATCTGAAGGAAATTGTTGTTAAGCCTCGGCGGGAGCCTCTGCAGCGGGAGCCTCTTCGGCGGCAGGTGCAGCCTCGGCGGACGGATCCTTCTTGGCCTTCTCGGAGAGGACGCGAGCCAAACGGGTCGCGGGCTCCTTGAAGAGCATAAGAAGCGTTGCTCTGAGCTCGTTCTTGCCGGGAACTTTAGAGAGAGCCTCGACCATGGCGGCGTCAACGATCTTGCTGTCGTAGTCGGCACCCTTAACGGAAGCCTTGCCGGCAGAATCCTTGACAAATGCCATAATAGCCTTGGCAACAGCTGTCGGTTCGCCCTTGCCGATTACAATGGCTGTAGGACCGCTGAGCATGGAGTTGACCTCTTCAGACCAGCCCTTCTCCTTTGCGACCTTGGCCAGATATGTATTCTTAACTACGAGAAGACGGCTTTCAACCTTGCGGAGCTCTGCGCGAAGCTTAGAGAGCAAGGAAACGTTTACGCCACCGTAGTTTACGATGAAGCAGTAATCGGAATCGTTGACGCGTGCTACGACTTCGTCAAGAATTGCAATCTTTTCAATTCTCATTTCAAATACCTCCTAAACTTATTCGGCATCTGTAGCGGCGATCACGGGAACACCGACACCCATCGTGGAGGAAATGCTCATGGACTTGATGAAAAGACCCTTGACATTAGCTGGCTTTGCAGCCTGAACAGCAGCGACAACCGCCTTGATGTTGGAGACGAGAGCCGCATCGTCAAAACTGCGCTTGCCGGCGATAACTGCGAGATTGCCCGTCTTATCCATGCGGAAGTCGACCTTGCCGCCCTTGGCCTCCTTGACGGCCGTAGCCGTGTCGTCGGTGACAGTGCCAGTCTTGGGGTTAGGCATAAGTCCGCGCGGACCGAGAACACGGGCGCACTTTCTTACTTCCTTCATAGCTTCAACTGTTGCGATGGC
Organism: Kiritimatiellia bacterium; assembly: GCA_045657505.1. Classification (GTDB taxonomy): domain Bacteria; phylum Verrucomicrobiota; class Kiritimatiellia; order RFP12; family UBA1067; genus UBA1067. Next base: position 6,013 of record JAZOTG010000192.1, read on the forward strand.
AACGTCGAAATCGCACCAACCCTCCTTGGTAACCTTCTCGATGAGATCGGCCATACCAACGTAGTCGGCACCGGCAGCCTTGGCGGCCGCTGCAGCGTCACCGCCTGCGAAGACGGCAATCTTGACAGTCTTGCCGGAGCCGTTGGGGAGCTTT
>JAZOTG010000193.1:0-3257 GCA_045657505.1 Kiritimatiellia bacterium
GCCTCCGACTTGTATACGGCCCGATCAGGAATGGCGCAGTCTGGCAGATAATCGGCTTCAACACCGCAAAGAATTTTAATCCTGCCTTCATACTTCGCCGCAAGCGAGCGGATTTCGTTCGCGTACGAAACGATATTTTCAGATGTGAGCGTCCAATCCTGCGAATCGCCGGGCAGCATAGCGTGCGACGAAAAGCCGATCTCGTCCATTCCGTTTGAAATGGCCGAAAGAACAACATTCTCCGGGGAATCGCTGCCGTCGCACCATGTAGTATGCGTATGATAATTTGTTTTCATTTGCGCTCCACCATACATGAGCCGGATTTGATGACGATGCCGTGCATGTATGCTATAGCCACTCCGTAATTCACAACGGGAATGCCGGCCTTAATGCAACGCGACAGCCTGTTAAGCACCATTCTGCGCGTCAGCATGCACCCGCCGCAATGAAGAACAAGTTTAGGAGGATTTTTCTCGTCAAACGGGAAGTCCTGACCCGATGAAAACACAAAATTGAGCGACTTGCCGGTAAATTTCCGCAGCATCGCGGGTATTTTTTCCGTTCCTATGTCACCGCATTGACGACGGTGAGTACACCCTTCCGAAACAAGCACCGTATCGCCGTCGTCAAGACGTTTAATTGCCCGGGCTCCGCTGGAAAGAATGTCAAGATCGCCTTTCTGCCGGGCAAACAAAATAGAGAACGACGTCAATTCAATTTCCTTCGGCAGCAGCGAATCGACTATATCGAAGGCTTGCGAATCAATGACTGCGAATGAAATATTCGACGCTCCGATTTTAGCTGTAATATCTGGAATTTCCGCCGGCTGGCAAACTACAGCACTCGCGCCAAACTCAAGAAGCTCGCGAATGACCTGCTGCTGAGGCAGGATAAGGCGCCCCTTGGGCGCTGCCGCGTCGATCGGACAAACGCACAGGACGACATCGCCAGACCTTACAAGGCCGTCAAGAAGCGCTGCAGGCTTATCGTGGACAATGGCGCCGGCAAGAGCAGTTTTAAACCGCTCCAAGCCTTCCCCCGTCTTTGTAGATACGGCAATTTCGGAAATCTGCGGTTTTGAAGCGCCGGAAAGATCGGACTTTGTCCTTACAACCACGAGAGCAATGCCCGATTTTGCACATCGCTCGCGCACATGGCTGTCGGAGGCTGTTTCGGGCGCATTTGCAGGAATTGCCAGAACTGCAATATCGGCGACATCCAACACCGCCAACGATTTTTCGATGCGCTGCGCACCAAGCTCGCCCTCGTCATCAAGCCCTGCCGTATCAGTCACAAGGCATGGACCGAGCGGCAATATTTCCATAGCTTTCGAAACAGGGTCGGTGGTGGTACCAGGAGTGTCGGAGACGATCGAAAGGTTCTGCCCCGTCAACGCATTTATCAGCGATGACTTGCCTGCATTTCTGCGTCCGAAAAATGCTATGCGAATTCTCCCGGAATTTGCCGTTTCGTTAAAGCCAGCCATCAATCAGTTCTTAATATTATCGGCCGACCAGCCGTTAAATGTATTCATAGCCCTATCGACGCCATTGGCGACAAAAGCGGCGGCGGCTTCTACAGACACTGCCACCGACTTGTCAATTACAGCGCGGGAATGCGGATCGAACTTGCCCAGAACGTGCCCAATTACATTAGCGCGGTCTTTGCCGACGCCTATTTTCAGACGCGCAAAGTCGGAAGTGCCCATACGCTCGATTATATTGCGAATACCGTTATGGCCGCCGCACGAACCGTTTTTGCGGATTCTGATTCTGCCGAGCGCAAGGTCGATATCGTCCTGCACAACGAGTAAATCGGCGCTGGAGGCATTGCTGTACTTCACAACAGGAGCCACAGATTCGCCTGAAAGATTCATAAATGTCTGCGGCTTCACGAGCAAAACCTGCACCCCCGCAAACATTCCCCTTGCCATTAGGCAGGAAAACGCCTTTTTGTGCTCCCAGACGGCACCGATGCCGCTCGCTATCGCGTCAACAACCTCAAACCCGACCGAATGGGGAGTATTGGCATACTGCGCCCCGGGATTGCCCAATCCTGCAATAATTTTCATAGGCATCAAGGCTGCGACGCTAAAGCGGACAGTCGTATATTACTCGTGATTGAAAAGGTCGTTGATCGACTCGTTATTGTGCGTACGCTTGATAGCCTCGCCGATAAGAGGAGCTACCGAAAGCTGCGTAAGCTTGAACGGAAGCTTTGATGCGTCAAAGCCCGCACGCAAAGGTATAGAGTCCGTTACCACGAGCTCATCAAGCTGCGTCTCATGCATAAGGCGCTCAACACCCTTCTCTGTAAGCGGGAAGTGTGAAACAAAAGCGTGAACGGACTTGGCCCCGCAATCTCTGCACATTTTTGCCGCAGCCGAGAGAGTGCCGCCCGTGGCCGTCATATCGTCGACCATGATAACATCGCAGTCTTTGACATCGCCCACTACGCTAAACGCATCAACCGTTGAATCGCCGGTGCGCTGCTTGGCCACGATTGCAAGACCGCAACCGATTTTGCGGCTGTAGCCGTACGCCGTCTTGGCCCCGCCTGTGTCGGGCGAAACCACGACAGGCTTTGCCCAGTGCTGATCGCGAATATACTTTAGAATGATCGGCTCAGCCTTAAGGTGATCGAGAGGAATGTCAAAAAAGCCCTGAATCTGATTGGCGTGCAGATCCATCGTCATAACGCGGTCGGCACCGGCCGTTTGAAGAAGATTGGCGATAAGGCGCGCTGTAATGGGAACACGCGGCTGATCCTTGCGGTCCTGACGGGCATAGCCGTAATACGGGAGAACCGCTGTTATGCGGGCTGCGCTGCCGCGCTTGAGGGCGTCCATAATGACGAAAAGCTCCATATAAGCTTCGTTCGGAGAGGGAGAGCCCGACTGTATTACAAAAACGTCCTTGCCGCGCACCGGATCGATTACCTGACAAAATGTTTCTCCGTCGGGAAAATGCTTAATATCAATCTTATTCAAGGGCCTGCCAAGATACTCAGCCACCTTTTCTGCCAATGCGAGATTGGCCGTACCGGAAAAAACCATAAAATCGTTCATTATTGTAATCCTTAGTAATGAAATGATTGAATATTATATCAAAAATACACTCTAAGCGGGGCGCATTTATTTTACGAGAATCAAGCCGCCCTTCGCGGGCAGGTCGATGGGAGAGTCAAAACAAACATCACCGGAGGATTTCTGCACGCCTTCAATAAACAAGTCGGAGGCCAAGCGGTCTTAGGAAGAC
>JAZOTG010000194.1:0-1691 GCA_045657505.1 Kiritimatiellia bacterium
GCGTCTCAAGGAGATGCTGTCTTCGGGAGCAAAGGTGTATGCCTCGGCCGCGCCGAGTTTTACCGGGTATTTCCGCGGCGTTTCCATCAAGCGTCTCGCCGGCGCGCTTATGCGCGCAGGGTTCGCGGGCGTGAGCGAGACTGCGCACGGAGCGGAGTCGGTAAGTGCGCATGTCGCGCGGCTTCTGGAAGGCACTTCATCGCCTCTTGTTATTTCGAGCGCCTGCCCGGCGGCGGTTGATATGATACGCAAGTACATTCCCGCTTACGCCCAGTACATTTCGCCGCTTCCCTCGCCCGTGCGCGCGCACTGCCGGCTTATCAAGGAGAAGTTCGGCTCCGATTCAAAGATTGTCTTCTTCGGCCCGTGTGCGGCCAAAAAGAACGAGGCCGACAGCAATCCCAACGAGTTGTCGCTTGCCGTGGTTTTTCCCGCGCTTGAAAAATTGCTTTCCGACAAGGGCATCGGCTTCGAGCAGGAAGGTGAGGTCGCGCTCGGCGATGCCGCGGAAGGGCGCTTCTATTCTGTTGAAGGGGGTATGAATGATACGCTTCGCGACGGCGGAAGCGATGTCCGGTATCTGTCGGTTTCGGGGCTTGAGAATCTGCGCAGAATGCTTGGCACAACCGATCCGCAGGTCCTTTTCAAGCGCAATCCGGGGCGGAGAATATTTCTTGAAGTGTTGGCATGCCCGGGCGGGTGCGTTAACGGCCCGGCAATGCCTGCCGACGGAGGTTCCCTCGAAACGCTTTTTGCCACCGACGCGATTGCTCCTCTTCAGACGAGCGTGGGGCGCACTGCGGCTCATTGCGGCGTGTCCGCCTATCCGGCCGAGCCTGTGCTTGAAGACACCCACGAGGAGTTTCACATAGCCGACGCCCTTGCGAGAGTCGGCAAGCTGTCAAAGTCCGATGAATTGAACTGCGGAGCCTGCGGGTATTCGACTTGCCGTGAGTTTGCCAAGGCGCTTTTGTCGGGCAAGGCGGAGGAGGCCATGTGCCATACGTGGCTTAAACGGAATTTCGAACGCACATCAAATGCGCTCATACGCTACATTCCCGCAGGAGTGGTTATAGTGGACGGCAAGGGCGCCATACGCGAATGTAACAGGCTTTTCGCGGAACTTGCTGGGGCGGTCAGCGAGTTTGATGTTCTCGGCAATCTCGAAGGTCTTTTTGTCGAATCGTTTCTCCCCGAGTTTTCAGACCTGTTCACAGGTGCCGTATGTCACGGAAGCGAGATTATAAAGTATCGCCAGCCATGGCGGGGGCGCATAGTCAACGTGAGCGTGTTTCCGATCGCCCGCGGCGAATTCGCCGGAGCCGTCATACAGGACGTCACGCAGAATGAAGGCCGCCGCGAGGAGATCGCCGCCAAGGCTCGCGAGGTTATACGCAAAAACGTTTATACGGTGCAGCAGGTGGCGCGTCTCTTCGGTGAGCATATCGCGGAGACCGAGGTGATGCTCAATGAAATTGCGGGGGCGTACGAATCGCAGACGGAGGGGTGCAGGCTTCGCGAAAGCGACAGCGGGGAATATCTGAATGGATAGCGGTCTTTTCATCGAGATGGAGTCGGCTCAGTTCACCAAGACCGGGCAGGCTGCGTGCGGGGACGATGTACGGTTCTTGACTGTCGAGAAGGAGAATCGTCATCTGGCGGCGCTGTCCGACGGCCTCGGAAGCGGTGTT
>JAZOTG010000195.1:0-3193 GCA_045657505.1 Kiritimatiellia bacterium
GCCATCCTTACCAAGCAAAAGAGAATCCTTCGACCATGGGCCGGCAATCTTGCCGCTCAAAGAATGCCTAACAAGTACCGTATACCCGTGACCACTAATCATATTTGACCAGATCATATAAAGGCGCCCGCTCTTTTCGGAGCGATAGAAAAACACGCCGTCAGTCACGGAGGCTGCGCCAGGCATTGCACTGCGCGCATCAAGAAGCTTCACTGGCTCAGTCTCAAGCGATGAAAAATCTGCCGTAAGCGGAGCATACTCTACAGTGCCATTGCCCATCTGGCACCACTCATGACAGTAAACCATATACGGCTTGCCGTCTTCGACATAAAGAGTGCCGTCAAGTGTCATATGATCGGCAGGCGGAACCGGCCCCATCTTTGTGGGCTTGAACGGCCCCATAGGGCTGTCGGCAACAAAGGCCCATGTTCCGCGCGGCGTATGCATATGCTCGCAACCTTTTTTAATTACCTTGACAGGCCTTGTACCTTTAGGCTGCGTCAATGTTACAAACATATAGTAGCGCCCCTTGTATTTGTGGACTTCGGGGGCCCACACCGCCGAAACATTAAGCTCCTTTGGAAGTGTCATGGCAGGAGTTTTGGGAGACCATCCGTCAAGATCATCACTTACTCTAACCTGGACGCCATTGCCGCCGCTCCATGGCTTAGACTCATAGAGATAATATTTGCCTCCGTCAACGAGAACAAACGGATCGCGAATGCGAAAATCCTTTTCAAGCTGCGGAGCCTCGGCGGAAAATACGGAATGCGAAGCAAGCAGTGCCACAGCAATGTGAAATGCGAATACAACTGTTTTCATATCAACCTTTCATTTAGATACTGACATATTATTGTTTTTTAGACGGCACTACGCGGCTTAACGAACGGTTTGCAGGATCGAAAATCGCTTCTGCGACCTCGATGATGTCGGTCGGGGTTACAGCCTTGACAGCATCAATCTGCTCTGCAGTCGTAATAAGCCGCCCATACGAAAGAAGTGTCGAACCATAATAAAACATTTTAGACACGACTCTCTCGTGTGAAAGCCTGAAATTGCCAAGAACAAATTCTTTTGTCCTGTTAAGTTCAGACAACGGAACCTTTATCGCCTTTACTCTGTCAATCTCTTTCGATATGACCGACAGGGCGGCGGCAGCTTTTGAAGAATCAACTCCGGCGGTAATCGTGAACATACCGGCATCGGAGAAAAAATGCATTCTTGACGATATATCGTAACTCAGACCGCGCTTTTCGCGAACCTGCTGAAACAAGCGGCTCGACATACCCTTACCCATAACGGCATCAAGCATCGTTGCCGCGTATTTGCGCGGATCGGAAATACCGAACGTACGATATCCAAGTGCAATCTGAGTTTGATGCACTTCTTTTTCGACAACCACGTCAGGACGGACGGGAACGGCAAAATCAACACCCTTTACGGAGGCATAGCCCTTAGGCTTACGGCCGCACCCGCATATATGCAGGGAAATCTGCTCGAGAACCGACTGCTCGTCGAAACGCCCCGCCACTACCGCTACCGTGCGAGACGGTGCATAATGCCCGACGATGTATTTCCGCAGATCATCAGAAGAAAGCGGAGCAAGAGTATCTGCCGAACCGGCGACAGGCGAACCCAATGACGATTTTGGGAAGAGCGAACGCTGAAGATTTTCAAAAGCGACGGCATCCGGCTCGTCAGCGTACATTTTGATCTCTTCGATAACAACCTGTTTTTCGCGCTCAAACTCACAATCCGGAACAGTCGAGTTGAGATACATATCGAAAATTATATCAATAGCCTCATCAAGATACTCATAAGGCATGTGAGCGTAATAACAGGTGGACTCTTCAGAGGTGCAAGCGTTGAAATTGCCGCCGCGCCCTTCAATCGCACGGGTTATATCGATAGGCTTGCGCGTGGGCGTGCCTTTGAAAAGCATGTGCTCGATAAAATGAGATATACCGGCAACCTTTGCAGGCTCATGACGGGAACCAGAAGCTATAAAAAGCCCGAAAGCCACGCTTTCAGCCTCACATGGCACAAGCACGACCTTCAGCCCGTTTGCAAAGACGTGTAATTTAGGATCCGTCATTTTATATCGCCGCTATATTCATTTCACGCAATGTAGTACGCCCGTCGTAAAGAGCCTTGCCGACGATTGCAGCACGCAAATTAGGGCGCTCAAGAGCCTTGAGATTGGCAATATCGTAAGGAGAGCTGACACCGCCGGAAGCTGTAATATCGCAAGTGGGCGCCGCGTCGCATATTGCCGCCATCTGCGTAAGGTTGGGGCCGCCAAGCATGCCGTCAGTTGCCGTATCGGTATAAATGATCGTTTTAACGCCCATCTTGGCGACAGCGCTTGCAAGATCGACAGCTTTTACATCTGTAGTCGTTACCCAGCCTTTGGTTTGCACAAAACCGTTGCGCGCATCGATGCCGACAGCTATTTTATCGCCATAGCACTCGATTGCCGAAAGAAGAAAACTCGGATCTTCAAGCGCAGCAGAGCCAATGATTGCGCGGGCGGCGCCGGCCTCGATGACAGCCCTCAACGCCTCCGGCGTACGCAAGCCGCCGCCGACCTCCACCGGACCGCCGAAAGCTTTGATAATTCTTGCAATTACCTCGGCATGACGAGGTTCACCGTCAAATGCTCCATCCAAATCTACAACATGCAATTCTCTACCACCTTCAGCTGCCCAATCCCTTGCTTGAGCGGCAGGGTCATCGCCATAAACAGTAACATCGTCGGCCCTGCCTTGGCGCAACCTAACACACAAACCATCTTTCAAATCAATAGCTGGAAGAACAATCATATTACACCTTTAGATGATGGAACCCCTTTTTCGGCCGGGTCAATAGCCTTTGCAACTCTCAACGCACGAGCAAACGCCTTTAAAAAGCCCTCGCAAACATGATGCGCTTCGTCACCATATATTTGACGCAAATGAATATTGGAACGGCTTTCAACGCTTAACGCACGAAAGAACTCTTCAAGAAGTTTGACTTCGAAGTCTCGCACCATCATATGTTTCATTGGTGACTGAAACACAACAAAAGGCCTTCCGCCCAAATCTATAGACGCCTCACAGAGAGCTTCATCCATAGGTATAGACGCAAAGCCATAACGGACGATACCCTTTCGGTCGCCTAATGCTTCATTAAGAGCTTTGCCTAAAACAATTCC
>JAZOTG010000196.1:0-7729 GCA_045657505.1 Kiritimatiellia bacterium
GGCGGGAGCGGAAGTGTCGCACACGGGAAGAACGTCTGCGGAGAGCTTCTTTCGCAATGACTCGGACATTTCGATCAATGCGGAACTGCCAGACTCTTCCTGCCCCTCGATAACAATCTTGATGTTTAAGCCCCTGCAGCCGCTTTCAAGAGAGTCTATGTAATCCTTGACTCCGCAAAGGAATGCGAAGAACTGCCCCTTGTCGTCCTGGGCTCCGCGGCAGTAAACACGGCCGTCTTTCTCGGTCGGCTCAAACGGGGGTGTTTTCCATTCGGCAAGCGGATCGGGCGGCTGAACGTCATAATGGGCATAGATCAGAACCGTAGGTGCGCCCTCCTCGCCAGCGCGTTCGGCAAAAAGTATCGGCGCGGCGGCCCTGGAGTCTTTTATATCGGGCATCAGCAGCCGGCCTTCGAACCCTATTGCCTTAAGCCATTTCTGAAGCCACAGGGCACACGAAACGCAATCTCTCAATTTTTCGGGGTCTGCGCCAACAGACTCAAAGCGCAGCAATTCAAAATACTGTTTCTTGATTATTTCTTCCATACCAAAAATTATACCACAAATAAACCGCCGCCGCCGTCTATATCAAATCTCCGGCAGCGCAAAAGTCTTTTCCCGTCAGGCGCTCTTGCTGCGCATTAATACGGCATAAACCGCCGCCGCCGCGGCAACCGGCGCAAAGTATATCGCGCAGACAGCCATCTTCCAGCCGTCGACACCGAACATCAAAAGAAGCGACAGCACGGTGAAAAGCGCGAAGGTGTACGCGATCTGACCCGCCATTACGGCAGATGGTTTTTTCGCCAGCGCCGCAAGCCCTTCAACTCTGCCGCGCACGGCCTGAATGACATTGATGAAAACGTAAAGCCCTATCACAAAGCGGACCGTAGCGCGCAATTTCTCGGGAACATTCTGAAACACTCCGAAATACCAGTCTCCGATACTGGGCAATGTAAACAGAAGCGGCACAAAACCAAGCGCCAGGCCGGCAACTACGGCGTAACGCAAAAGTCTCCTGTCTCCAGGGTATTCCGGCGGGAATTCAATCGCCACGGCCTGCATTCTCAAAGCGCCGAACGCGACCGGATTGGCAACACCGATCGTGACATAGTGAATAGCCAGCATATCGGTTGCCGATTCTGTGCGCCCGACGAACATCGCCACCGCAAACGGCGAAAGCGAAAGCAGAAAACCGCCCAACGAAAGCGGAAGCGTAAACGCAAACTGCGATGCGACAGAAACGTCCTCCGTTGCGCGAGACGCATTCTCAAGAGCCTTTACATATGGCCGGGCGAAAAGCCATGTCACAAAAAGTTCGATGAAAACTCCAAACGTCAAAACCGCCAGCCCCCAATAGGGCCCCACAAGCCCCAGGCGGGGGAAAACCGCAGCCAGGGCAACCGTTGCCGCAACCCTTATCAATGTGCCTGCATTCGCCTTGGCGCTCTGCAGGTTGTCCAGAAGAACCACCATCGGCACATTGCGCGCAAAGAAAAAGCAATGGGCGACGGCGCTTCCGAGAAGCGTCCACCTTGAAATTTCGGCAAGGTGCGGAGGCAAGGCAAGAAGAACGTCAAAAACGATATTGTGCAGCGGAGGCAAGGCAAAAACGCATTGGAGCGCGACCAGAGCAAACATCATACGCGTATTGAGCGTTTTGAAGGCCAAATAACCCTCCTGCGTTTTTGCAAACACCATTCCCGTCATTACAAGCCCGCCGCCGAGCGAGCAGATCATAAACATTATCATCAGCCCTTGCGAAAATGCCGTCTGAGCGTCGATTCCAAATACGCCGTGAGAAACAATTCCCGCCACCAACGGATATGTCAGGCACTGCGAAAACGCCTGAAGAAGCAGCGGTATGTAAAACCGCGTGACTCTGCCAACGGAGAAAAGGGCTTTCGCTCCACGGGCATTGCAACCGCAGTCGCCTGCCGCATCAGAGCGGGGCGATGCATTTGATTGCACTCCCTCAGAATTTGAGCGGTTGATAATATTCATCTGAAAAAAAAAACCTCATCTGCCTGCGCACTGCGCAATACGGCTTTATCGCCACTGCCGCACCTGTAATGCGCTGTCGATTCGACAAGCGCCACAGATGCGGTTTTTGCTCAGTTTTCAAGTATTTTAAAACAATTAAAACCTACATGTCAAAAGTTAACACAGACTGCCCGCCGTCAACTGGAACGATGCACCCCGTCGTTGATTGGGCGCCAAGCAAAAACTCCACCGCCCGGGCGACGCATTCGGGAGTCGGCCGGCCCATCGGTGTATGTCCGGCCGGTTCGTGGACACTCTCCGGCGCGAGGACGGGACCAGGAGCTACTGCATTAACACGCAAGCGGCCGGCATATTTTCTGGCAGCGTGCAAAGTGAAGTCTCTTAAATCCGCCTTTGACTTCTCATATGGAGTTGACGGTGGGCGATACAGTATGCGCGAGTCCAAAATATTTACAACCGCCCCGGCATTGTCGCGAACAGACATCAACTCCGTAAGATTCACGGGGGCAATGTAGTTAAGCGGCGAAACATCCTCGTCTCCGAGAGTAAACAGCGCGGCATTGTTGACAAGCGCGTCGGGCATCCGCCCCCCGAGCAGAGAAACGGCCTTATCCATCAACGATGCGGCGCTCCCGGGCAATGTCAAGTCCTCGATTATGTCAGCTGACGGATCGGGGCGGTGAGAAGTGCGCAATACACGCCAGCCCGCCTCTTCCAGCGATTTTGCAATATATGCTCCGAGACGCTTCGTTCCGCCCGTAACCACAACACTCTTCATCGTTCCGCCTCAAATGGAATCAGGCGTTAAGCAGTTTCTCAAAGTCGCCTATTGCCTGATCGATATTCGCAAACTGCACGCAATTCCAGCCTGCCTTGCGCGCTCCCTCGCAATTTGCAGTCACGTCGTCAAAGAAGCAGAGTTCCTCCGCGGGCAGTGAAATGCGCCTGGCGAGAAGATCGTATATTCTGCGCTGCGGCTTGAACATCCTTTCCTCGCCCGAAATCACCATCGCGTCGGCAAGCTCGATAAAATCGGCAAAATGCTTCTTGAATCCGGGCACGAACGGCGTACACATATTCGTAAGAATGCCGATCTTGAAACCGCGCTCTTTCAACGAGCGCATAAACTCCACCGTACGCTCGTTGCGGCTGCGGTAACTCTCCATGTCTTCTGCAATAATCGCGGCTACGGCGTCCGCCGGCACTTCCACACCGGCATCGGCGAAAATAAGATCGTACATCGTCTCATACGATATGACATCGCCATCCATAAGCCGGCGATAACGGTCGTAGCCGTCGACAAGAATCTTCCAGTCGACACCAAGCGACGATACGATAGGACGGAGCCTTTCCGGCATCGTTGTCGCAGTCATAACACCGCCAAAATCAAAAACACAACCGGTAATTTTCATTTTAATGAAACCTTTCTTCGCAACCGTTTACCGACTCACAATGCCGCAACCGTGAGCATACCCAAAGCATGGACAGCCGCCTGCTCGCGTATGCGTTCGCGGCTGCCGGCAAAAACAACCTTCTCCGCGCGCGTTCCCGCACTTGTGGAAACAGCAAAACAAACCAATCCAACCGGCTTGTCGGCGCTGCCGCCGCCAGGCCCTGCAATTCCGGTGGTGCTCACGGCAACATCCGCGCCCGTGAGCAGCCTGACTCCTTTTGCCATTTCTGCGGCGCATTCCTCGGAGACGGCACCGTATTTCGCAAGAGTCGCGCCCGAAACGTTGAGCACACGCTCTTTTACGGAATTTGAATAAGACACCACGCCTCCGAGATATATCGCGCTCGAGCCTGGCACATCCGTAATCATCGAGCCGGCCAGCCCTCCCGTGCAGCTCTCCGCCGTGGCACACTTGAGCCCCGAAGCCTCGTACAGCCTCACCATCGTTTCAGCCTGCTTAATCATTCAAACTTCCTTTCCCTTCCCCTGCGACGTATCGATATACAAGTGTGACGCCGCCATATTGCCGCTGTTCAACAGATCTTTTTCGGCAAGCACGCTCTTGATCCGCTCCGCGACGGCGCGCGACGGATCGATGATTTGCGCCCTGCCGTCAACATATCTTTCAATCGCCGCCTTCAGGTGCGGGAAATGCGTGCATCCCAAAACTATTTCGTCGCAACCTTCCTCAAGCAGCGGCCCGATCCTGTTCTTGACTGCCGATTCCACGAGCGGACCGTCAACGATGCCGCGCTCGACCAGTTCTACAAAATCGTCCGCGACAGAAGCGACCACTCTGACATTGCTCGCAAACTTTTCTTTTGTCTCCCTGTACAGCCTGCCGCCGAATGTGCCTGCCGTAGCGAGCACGCCGACCACTCCGCTTCTCGTCTTGAGCGCGGCCGGTTTTATAGCCGGTTCCAGGGCGATAAAGGGGATGCCGGCGTTTTCCTTGCGCAAATCGTCTATGGCGGCGGCGCTCGCAGTGTTGCATGCCACAACCACAGCCTTGCACGGCATCCGCAAAAGCGCCGCTACGTTTTCGCGCGATATCTCAAGTATCTCGGCCCGGCTTTTATTGCCGTACGGACAACGCGCCTTGTCGGCCAGATAGACGGTGGATTCAAACGGGCACGCCTTCTTAAAAGCCTCAAGAACGCACGTGCCTCCAATCCCCGAATCAAAAAAGCCTACAGGCGAATTGTTCACGGCAGAATACCCCACTCGCGCAACGGTTCGACGGGAAGCCCCATAATATTCTCGTAGCTTCCCGTGTACGACTCGACGATAAACTCCCCCGACTCGTCTATGTCATACGCGCCGGCGCGGTCCGTGGGACGCACGCGCATGACATATTCGTCTATTTCCGCTTCTGTCAAATCGCGGAATTTGACGCGGCTCTCGACAACCTTTACGTCACCGTCAAACGCGACGCCGGTAAAAACCGAATGCGTTTTGCCGCTGAGCTCCGTTAGGAATTCCTTCGCCTGCCGCAAATCAGCGGGCTTGCCGTATATCCTGCCCTGATACCAGACTATGGTGTCGGCCGACAACACGCCGTCAGCCGCCACGGCCGCGCCTTTCGCCAATGCATTCTCTAGGACGGTGCGCCGCGGGTCGCCATCGTAGCACACCTCGGCGGCATCAGATTTGACAACGGAGAACGGGACTCCAAGCCCCTCAAGAATTTTAGCCCTTCTGGGGCTCGCACTTGCTAAAGTTATTTGCATTTGAACGGGAAATAAACATACACACGCCTGGTGGCATACAGTACAATTTTTTGAGATGTGGCGCGGTTGAGCGTTGCACAATACAGGTTTTCGAACACCACATCATCTAACGGCCATTCCAGCCCCTCGGATTTCATGCGAGTGTCCCTCTCGGGTGCAAAAACCGACACTGGCGAACCTACCGCAACCGAATACTCGCCCCGCCCCTGCAATGCGCAGAATCTGCCGTAATCCGTCACGACATCTACGCACATGTCAAGAGCCCTGAAAATGTTGCCGAGCGAATGGTCGTCACGCTTTCCAAATGCGCCGAGAACGATGAGATTTTCAAAACCGCTCCGCCTGCAGAAATCAACCGCCTTGAAAAGATCGTTTGTATCCTGCTCGTCGATCTTCACCACCCTGCTGTACGTCCCCTTCAGAGAATCGCAGTCGCCGACAACGGCAAAGGGCTCGCGCTTGCAATGGCGGCGGTACGCGTCAGCCGCGCCGTCACAACAGACGACGCGGGCAGCGCAATCGAGAATCTCCCTTGCGCGGGCGCCCCTGCGCGGAAAATCACCCGATGCGAGTATAACAGTAGCACCGCCCATACAAAGCTCACTTTGCCGCGCTGTGAAATTCCGTGCGCGCAATAACATGATCGGAACCCGACAGCGAATAAACCCTGTGGTAGCAGGTGCCTTCGCCCGCCTGCACGACAGACACGGCCACCTCGTCGCCGGCAAGCGTCTCGCTGCGGAAAACCAACTCTATAGACGACGGGTTGGCCGCCTTCAACGGCTCAAGAAGCCACTCTACATAGTGGACATTGTTTACGTGACCGTTCAGATCTATTTGCGAATGCTGCGCTTTGAACGTAGCCTGCAAGACATTCTCGGCCGGCTCTGGAAATCGCAGACGCGCGGAAAAAGGCTCAGCCCCGAGAACGCTCTCAAGCCCCTTAGGCGCCGCGTCAAGAACATTCTGCGGTATGGCGACTATTTTGCGCGTGGATAGATCAATAAGCATCCATTCGCTCGTGGCAAGACCTATAGTCCGGCCGTCGGAACCTTTGATCTCAAAATCGCGCCATGCGACAATCTTGCGGCCGCCGCGTGGAAACGTAACGACACTTATGTTCTCCTCCCAGGCGGGGTAGCGAAACATTTTTACGGCAAGTCTCGTAAGCACCCATGAGATGTTTTCACCCATGGCGTCAAAATTCGACTTTGAAAAACCGAGTTCCTCGGCGTTCAGGCTTGCCGCCTCCTGCAGGTAGTTGCAAACCGACGGGAGCGAAGACTCCGCATTCGCACCGCACTCGTACGACCTGACCTTAAAGAAATATTCGCCTCTTTCCATTCGCCGCACCTCACATTCGCAATCTATGCGAGTGCTGAAATCACCGATGGGATCGCCTTTTCAAAACTCACGCCGTACCAGTGCGACTGATCGGTCAGGAGAATCGACTCGCAGACGATGTCCGCGGCGAGCGCAGCCGCTTCAACGGCCGGCTTCCCGCGCACGACCGCTCCTGCAAACACCGACGCGAACACATCGCCGGTGCCGTGCGACATGCGCTCGAGTTTTGCATTAAAATCGTACTCAATGCCGCCCGCGCAGCTGACGGCGGTGCCAAGCTCGTCTGGGCTGTAGCTTACACCTGTGAGAATAACATTCTTCGCGCCCAAGCCGTGAAGACGGCCGATCAGATCTTCTATGTAGCCTTTTGAATAGCCCGAAAGCACAACCGGCATGCCCGTAAGCAGCGCCGCCTCGGTGAGATTCGGCAGAATGTAGTCGGCGCCTTTGCATAAGCGCGCCATCTTTGACGGGAAATCGCCGGCAAACCCCTTGTACAAAACGCCGTTATCGGCCATTGCCGGATCGACAAAACGCAGCGCGCCCTTTTCGGCGCATGAATCCATTATCGAAAGAATCGGATCGATATGGCTCTCGCTTACATAACCCGTGTAAAAAGCGTCAAACTTTATTCCAAGCTCGTTCCACTTCGATTCTATTTTGGAAAGTTCGGCGGTAAGATCGGCAAAGGTCCAGCTCTTAAAACCGCCCGTGTGGTTCGAAAGCACCGATGAAGGAAGAATGGCGCATTCGACGCCGCAGGCTGAAATGAGCGGAAGCGCGACCGTAGTGGAGCATTGCCCCACGCAGCTGATGTCCTGAATCGTCAACAATCTTTTCATTCCCGTGTTCCTCAATGAATAAGCGAAAGAAACTCCTGGCGAACTTTTTCGTCGCTGCGAAACGAACCGAGCACCGCCGATGTCGTCATCTCGCTGTTCTGCTTTTCGACGCCGCGCATCATCATGCACAGATGTTTTGCCTTTATTACCACGCCCACACCTTCCGCGCCGGATTCGTCCATTACCGCATTGGCGATCTCTTCTGTCATACGCTCCTGTATCTGAAGACGCCTTGCAAACATATCGACGATCCGCGCGAGTTTTGAAACGCCAAGGACCTTGCCTTTCGAAATATAGCCGATTGCGCATTTGCCGTAAAACGGCAGCATATGATGTTCGCACATCGAATACAGTTC
>JAZOTG010000197.1:0-5639 GCA_045657505.1 Kiritimatiellia bacterium
CCCCCCTTGCGTGGCGGAACGGAATTTAGTAAAATATCAGCAACAACAAACGAAGGAGAATATTCAAATGGCAGGAAAGCTTGAAGATCGCGTCAGAGATATCATCGTTGAGCAGCTCGGTGTTAACGCCGAACAGGTTACGTCGGAAGCGTCGTTTATTGACGATCTCGGCGCTGATTCGCTCGATAGCGTTGAACTCATTATGGCGTTTGAAGAAGAATTTGGTGCGGCAATTCCTGAAGAGGATGCCGAGAAGCTCACGACAGTTGGTAAGGTCGTTGAGTATTTGAAGTCGAAGGGCTACGGCGACGAGCAGGGCTAATAGCTGAGTTATATCGCGAAAGCGGCGGGGGTGCATTTGTGCTTCCGCCGTTTTTTTCATTATGCGGGACGGAGAATCTTTCTGAAGGTGTTTCGTTGATACAGGCACGGATTTTGATATAATAGGTGCATAGGAAGACAGGTCTTACGAATAATCATAAGAATGGAGAAAACGGTCGGTAAATGAGAAGGGGCCAAGCTATATTCGAAACACTGATAGCAGTCCTTGTGATAATGCTCATATTTTCCGGAGCATTTCGTGTTTCTCGTATGTTGTCGGCCCGGACAATCCTTGATTATGCTGCAGCGCGGGCGGCTCGTGCAAAATCCGTGGGCTTTAATGATTTTATGTGTCGCAAATCTGCGAGGGCTGCAATTATTCCTATTGCCGGCAAGCGGCTATGGCCTTCCGATCCTGATGTCGACGAAGCATCGCGAGTTCCCATCTATCTTTCGTCGGAGAATCCTTCGCGTGCGAATGCGGTTCTTGAGTATGAGCGTTGGCATGATTTGGGCATAGATGTAGATTCAGATGCGGGCGTTGCGCCGGTTGTGGATTCTGTGCTGCATTTAAACGCCGGCGATTTTGAGATGACTGGACGTGCTCAGATCGAATCGCATTTCCCGTTTTATATGTATGACGCAGGTCTCTAAATTGAGGAGAGTTAAATATGGATGGTCAATATAATGTTCTTTCGAGGCGTTCCTTTGTGACAATGGCCGGATTTGCGGTTGCCGGAACCTTGTTCGGGGCTAAAAAAAGTTCGAATCCCGGCGAATATTCGGTTGCTGTGCTTGGCGACACTCATTTTGACAGCACAAAGGTGCGCAAGTATCATAAGGATTACACGGCCGGGGGCAATAAAGCTGCGTACAAGCGCCATTATGCTGAATTTGTACGCAATGCAGGAATGTGGCAGAAATTAATGCCCAGCCTTGTTAGGGCCTCATCGTCATGTGCCAAATCCAATACCGCTTTTGTGCTGCAGCTCGGCGATCTTGTGCAGGGGGATTGCGATAATGTAAAAACGCACAAGGAAATGCTTTCCGACATGTTTAATTTCGTAAGCTGCGTATACGGCAGGAATATGCCGTTTGTAACGGTTGTGGGCAATCACGATATTCGCGGAACCGGCGCACGCGAGGTGTATGACGAGTATGTGCCTCCGATTATGGCGAAGCAAGGGCAGACCGTAGATAAAACAACCTTTTATTTCCGGCAGGGCCCCGATGTGTTTATATGTATAGATTTTAACGCCCCCCGTCCTGATATTAGAGATGTTATAAGAATGTTGGAAGAGACAAAGTCGGCACGCTATACGTTTGTCGTTTCCCATGGCCCCGTGATACCCAGCTGTTCCAGTTTCTGGTATCTTTACGGGCATCCGACGCAGGCGGCGCTACGCCGCCAGTTGCGCACGCTGTTGGCTGCGCGCAATGCCATAGTTCTTTCTGGCCATACGCATGCAATTGAATATTACGACTGCGAGTTTCCTCAAGGCAAGATAACACAGTTTGTGGCAAATAGCGTATGGACGCGCGAGGAGCATGCGCCGTTGCGCGTCATTGATGAAGGTGTTTCTGCCTATGGTCAGCGCATGCCACGTAAAAACGGGAAGCCGGCCAGTATACATTATGAAAAACTCTACCATGAATATCGCTTTAATGTTAAGCAATATCTGTATGCCGCAGGTGCGGGGCATTATAGATTGAATGTTTCCGACGAGGAGGTATCAATCGATTTTTACGAGGGGAACAGAAAAAATCCTTCCCGCAAATTTATTTTGCGCGGCAAGGAGGAGGAAAAGTCGTAAGCTTGCACAGACACGGTAAGTTTTACAGCCATTTGTGATATAATAACTCCTTGATATGTCAGAGAAAATAGCAGTCTATCCCGGAACTTTCGATCCGATGACAAAAGGTCATTTTGACTTAATTGTGCGCGGGTCTAAACTTTATGACAGGCTAATAGTCGCAGTGGCGGCGACAAGCTCGAAGGAACGGGCGATGTTCACCTGTGACGAGCGGGTTGAAATGATACAGAAGCAGGCGGCGATGTCTGCGCTTGCGAATGTAGTGGTTAAGCCGCTGGACACCTTGCTTGTCGATTTTTGCCGCCGCGAAGGAGCGAGGGTCGTGCTGCGCGGCGTGCGCGTGTACAGCGATTTTGAGTACGAGTTTCAAATGGCGTTGATTAACAGGCGCATGGCTCCCGAGATCGAAACCCTTTTTATGATGCCGAGCGAAAATCTGGCATATGTTACGGCGTCTTCAATACGCGAAATCGCAAGTTACGGCGGAGACACTTCTTCGTTCGTAACGGAAGTTGTCGAGGAATATTTGAGAAAGTACAAGTCATCAAAGCAGGGCAAGTGAATGAAAATCAGAGACGATATCAAATATGTTGGTGTTAACGATCACGATATAGATCTTTTTGAAGGCCAGTATGTCGTACCGCGCGGCATGGCCTATAATTCATACTTGATTAAAGACGAAAAGACTGTTGTATTAGACACGGTGGACGCGCGCTTCGGCGAACAGTGGCTTGAAAACATCGCTCGCGAGACTGACGGCGGCGATGTGGATTGCCTTGTGGTTCATCATATGGAGCCTGACCATTCGGCAAACATCGCAAGGTTTGCCGAGCGATATCCAGATGCGAAAATCATTTCAAGCGCGCAGGCGTTCGTGATGATGAAGAATTATTTCGGCAGCGATTATGCTTCAAGGCGCATTGTTGTAAAGGAGGGCGACAGCTTCTCCGCGGGCAGGCATAATCTTGTTTTCGTCGCGGCTCCCATGGTGCATTGGCCGGAGGTGATCGTCAGTTACGATACGACGGAGAAAATCCTTTTTTCGGCTGACGGCTTTGGAAAGTTTGGCGCAAACGATGTGGAGGATCCGGAAGGTTGGGATTGCGAAGCGCGCCGTTATTATATCGGTATAGTAGGCAAGTACGGTGCGCAGACGCAGGCTCTGCTTAAGAAAGCCGCTGCTCTTGATATAAAAACCATATGCCCGCTTCACGGTCCCGTGCTTTCAACGGAAGACGAGATTGCAAACGCGATAGCAAAGTATGATATCTGGTCGAGCTACAAGGTAGAGTCTCCTGGCGTGTTGGTGGCTTATACATCGGTGTACGGCAATACAAAGGCGGCAGTATTGAAATTTGTCGATATGCTTAAAGAGCGCGGCTGCCCTAAGGTGGCGGTAGCCGATCTGGCGCGTGACGACCAGCCCGAAGCGGTGGAGGACGCGTTCCGTTATGGCAAGCTTGTGCTGGCTACAACAACTTACAACGCGTCGATATTTCCTTGGATGCGTCATTTTATCGACCATTTGACGGAGCGTGATTATCAGTCGCGTAAAGTCGGCTTTATTGAAAACGGCTCATGGGCGCCCGTGGCGGCAAAGGTTATGCGCAAGATGTTTGAAAACTCAAAGAACATTTCATTCTGCGAAAATACAGTCACGGTAAAAGGTGCTCTCAACGATGAGAGCGAGGCAAAGCTTGCTGCGCTTGCAGATGAAATCCTTAAAGACTGAATTTGCAGTGGTGGTATTTTGAAAGAGCGTATAGCCAAGCATGTTGCGGAGCTTCCGAAGAGCGGCATCCGTAAGTTTTTCGACCTGGTGGCACAGTCCAAGGGTGTTGTTTCGCTTGGCGTCGGCGAGCCCGATTTTGACACGCCATGGCATATCTCTCGCGCGGCGGTAACCTGCCTTGAGAATGGCGGCACGCACTATACGTCCAATCTTGGCACGCCTGCCATCCGGCAGGCGATAGCCCGCTATTATAAGCGCAGGTTTGATGCTGAATATGCGTGGGACAATGAAATCCTTGTGACTGTTGGCGTTTCCGAGGCTATTGACCTGGCTGTCAGGACGTTATGTTCGCCTGGCGACGAAGTGATGTATCATGAGCCGTGCTTCGTAAGTTACGAGGCGGTTGTGCGTCTCGCTCATGCTGTTCCCGTTGCCGTCTCCACGCGGGTCGAGGATTCCTTCAGGCTTACTGTCGAGGCTCTTGAGAAAAAGGTCACCGACAAAACAAAGGTTCTTCTTCTCAATTTTCCGTGCAATCCGACGGGGGCCACGCTCGACAGGTCGGAGATGGCGGCGGTTTTAGAGTTTTGCGAGCGGCACGACATAATTCTTCTCTCTGATGAGGTATACGCCGAATTGAACTACAAATACGATCAGACTCTCGAGGCCGAAGTGTTTGATTCATTCGGGTCGTTTGCCAAATATCGCGACAGAGTGGTGGTTTTGAATGGGTTTTCAAAAAGCTGGGCTATGACCGGTTACAGGCTCGGCTTTGCATGCGGCCCCGGTGATATTATCGGAGCAATGATGAAAATTCACCAATACGGCATAATGTCGGCGCCGACGCTTGCTCAAGCCGCAGGAGTGGAGGCTCTTGATTTCGGCGACAAGGATGTGGCGAGAATGCGTGCCGAGTATAGGAAACGCCGTGATTATCTTGTGGCGGCATTGAACAGCATTGGCCTAAAAACATTGATGCCAAACGGCGCGTTTTATCTTTTTGTCGATATTCGCTCAACGGGAATGACGAGCGAGCAGTTTACATTAAAGCTTCTCAAAGAGTATTCTGTCGCGTGTGTGCCCGGCGACGCTTTTGGCAAATCGGGCGAGGGCTTTGTGCGTATGAGTTACGCGACATCTCTCGACAATATCAAGCTTGCCTTTGAGCGTATCAGCCGTATGGTGAAAGGCGCATGACGGCGGGCAAAAGGGTCAGAGCATATTGATACAGTAGTGTTGATACAGCAGCCGCGTTTTTGTTATATCATTCATATGAAAATTTTGAGCGGAAAATCTGGGCGATTTTGCCGCGTGACGGCGGGACTTGTTTTGTCTAACAATAGTATGATATAATAACAAAGAATTTACGAAAGGTAATTAAAAGAAATGGAATTCGTCAAAGTTCTCTTGTATATCGTTGAAGTCGTTGTGTGCGTACTGCTCGGCTTGGTTGTAATGATCCAAAAGCCTAAAGAGGGCGGTCTCGGCGGTGCGTTCGGCGGAGGCGCGCTTGAAGCGTCGCTTGGCGCCGATGCCGGTAATGTTCTCATAAGGGCGACAGTTATTCTTGGAACGATTTTCCTTCTTAACACGCTTGTCCTTGCTCGCATTACATCGACGCCCTCGTCGGTGATTTCCGCCGAGCCCGAACCTGTTGCGCAGGCTGCGGCTCCCGTGGCAGGCGAGGTGCCTGTCGCTCCCGCAAAGTAATACATCATCCCTTGGGCTAAGGGGGGAGAACATTATGAAGGTTCTTGTTACCGGCGGCTCGG
>JAZOTG010000198.1:0-3135 GCA_045657505.1 Kiritimatiellia bacterium
CCATGGGTTCAATCAAGAAGAAAAGGCGCAAAAAAATGTCCAAGCATAAATACGATAAGCGTATGAAGGCTCAGCGCCATAAAAACAAATAAGAAAAAAGTCCGGTTCTTTTTGAACCGGATTTTTTTCTCTGCCGTTAAATATAATGATGGACAGAATAATTGAACTTTTTTTGAAGGGCGGCCCAGTAATGTGGCCTATTTTGGCGCTTTCGATAATCGGGCTTGCGATTTTGATTTACAAGGCTGTTGAATTCCATTCCGGGCGTCGTACGGCAAAAGGACTCGAAATCGTATCAACCATTATCACGGCCGAACCGATGCTGGGGATATTGGGTACGGTTACCGGTATCATGGAGACGTTTGGCGCTCTCGGCGTGGCGAAGGCGTCGGGCGATCCAATGGCGGCTACGGCTGGAATCGGTGAGGCGCTGATAACGACGGCCGCCGGGCTTGTCGCCTCGCTGCTTTTGCTCTTCCCGTATAACATGCTTGATGCAAAACTCGATGACGAAGAACAGTCCGAAGAAGAGTAAAAAAGCCGTAAAAAGACGGCGCAGGGGCGCCAGGCTTGAGATGACATCCCTGATGGATGTTATGTTTCTTGTTCTTGTGTTTTTTATCTATTGCATTTTTGATATGGCAGTGCACAAGGGGGTTAAGGTTGAATTGCCTCGTGCAGAAGGGGTTGATGAAAAGGGTGAGCGCATTGTAGTTACGATTAAAAGCGATGATACGATGCAGCTTAACGGCATTCCTCTCGAGAAGAGCGAGATTCTCGGTCGCATCAGAGAACTGTACAAACGCAATGTCGGTTTTCCTGTTCTTATTTCTGGCGATAAAGCGTCATCCCTTGGCGTTGGAATAGAACTGCTTGCCGATTTGAAAGATGCCGGCATTGAAAAAGTCGGCTTCCAGGTTGACGGCGATCGTCAAGTCGCGAGATGAAGTTTCTTGTTTCACTTTTTCTTTCGCTCGCCTGTCATCTGTTGATGCTGGCCATGGCGTTTTTTTTTATGCCGCCGGAGAAGAGAAGTGCTGCGCCTGTAATCGAGCCGCCCGCTCTTGACATCTCTTTTGTAAAGGAATCCGACTCTGAAGAAGTTGATGACAGCGCAGAACCTGTAAACAGTGCCGCATCTGTTTCACCGCCACATCGGATGTTGATGCCGAAAACCGAACTTGGCGTATTGCATTATTCCGAAAGAGGAGACTTGGCTGTCGCGGCGCCAAGAGCTGACACCCCAAAAATCCCGGAGCGTCCGGTTGTTGACCCTCCTCCGCTTGACATGCCTCCAAAAGAGCGGGAGGGTGAAGATGAAACTGAAGATGTTAAGGCTGGCGAGGCGTCTGCCGGCGTCATGGCGTCGCCTGCTCCAAAGCAGGCGCGGGTTGACGAGAAAGCAAGGGCATTGAGCCGTATAGTGCCCCGCTATCCAGAGGAGGCGCGCCGTCGCAGAATCACCGGAGTGGTCAGGATACGGATGACTATTGATGCGGAAGGATGCGCGAGTTCTGTCAGGGTGACAAAATCGTCAGGGTATAAAAATTTAGACAAGGCCGCACTTGAGGCTGTGAGCAGGGCCAAGTTTACGCCGGCGAAGTCCGGCGGCAAAGCCGTCTCGTCTGAAGCGGAGATAGACGTCAAGTTTGAACTGAATAAGGCCCGCCGTGCTAACGGATTATGATTTTGAACGGTTCGGGCTGCATTTCAAATTGAACGGCGACATTGTCTATTCCCATGGCCGCGGCGGACGAAGAGTGTTCGCGACGCCACCGCAGAATAAAATATTCTCCGCTTTTTATATGCAGGTTTTTTAACGTTGCACAAAGAGGGGTTGTGTGCGGAGCGTCCCTGCCGCTTGTGAGATTTGACGTTTTGTCTTTTGCGGTGGTGTGTGTAAGTCCGCCGCATACGGTCCATCCATGTTCGCATGAAAGTTCGATAAGTCTGTTTGTGACGATGTATTCGCAATATACAGACTGTCCGGCGGCATTTCTGAATCCGAACTGCTTACCGTCAAATCTTATTTCAACAGAAGCGATGCCGATTTGCGTGTCATTGTGCAGTGCAGCGCCAAAAATGAAATCCTTTGCGGAGTCGCTCGTTATAGTTCCTATTGCGTAGCTTTGATGCAACCGGTTTGTTTCCCAGAAGGCGTAAAGCCCCTTCGCGGTATGTGCACCGTGATTGCGCGTTATTGCTGTAATGTCTTCATCGCCATAGTAAGACTGCCAATAACGCATTGTACGCCCGTTGGTCCAGTCGGCAGAGTTTGAACCTGACTGGAAAACATTTGTAAAGCATGAGAAGTCTTCTTCCCATACGCGTTTAGCTTTGTTCAGCGGCAAAGATGAAATGTTAAGAGCCTCTAAAACGGTCGGCCGGACTTCAGCTGTAGAATCAAGTGTGTTTGTACAAGCTGTTATGGTTGAACCTTCTGCATCTAACGCTTCGACCGATATGTTCCATATTGCGCGGTGTATGCTGTCTGCGAGGAATGTTGTAGCGCTTGCCGCTGCATCTTTGACGGCATAATCGCATTGCGAAATTCCGGGCGAGTATCCTTTGAGGATGTCCACCTGGCTTATTATCGTTCTGAATGAACTTTTCCCTTCTGCAGACCTGATGGTGATGCGTTCATCGTCCGAAAGGGGCGGAAGCGTCCAGATGTATTGAGCCGGGCCTTCTGAAATTTCCAGCGGAGGGCCTATCTCTCTTGTCTGAATGCTGTTTTTTGCCCACAGACGCAACCGGCTGCCGTCGCTTGAATTCTGACGGCGCGCTGTTATGCGTATTGCGGCAGACGGAGGTAGAGACTCAAACAGCGGAAGCATCACTTCTCCAGGTTTGGAGGTGTTGCCGATTCTGATTGATTCGGCATCGACGGACGGATAGATGTTGCTCACGATAGACCACCCGGCATAATCGGTATAATCGGAGGCGAGATGCTCGTCGGACGCTATGGCGCGCGTGGATGTTGATGACGCGGCTTTGGAGAAGTTTTCGCTCCAGACGGCTTTTCCTTCGCAGGCGCCGCTGACAATGTTCGTCCAAATTGAAACCTTGTACGATTTAGCTCCTGCGACCGGCGGCCATTGCAAAAGCATTGACGAAGGAGAAGTGTCCGCAATA
>JAZOTG010000199.1:0-4321 GCA_045657505.1 Kiritimatiellia bacterium
ACGGTTCGTCTGGCGGTGGAACGTTTCTGTTCAACGGCGGCGTGCTGAAGGCGAATAAAGCCCACGACAGCGGATTCATCCAGAACTCCGATTACTTGACCGTCAAGGTCGGCGCGGGCGGCGGCACGATAGACGCCAACGGTAAGAACATCTCCATCAAGCGTCCCATCGAGCCGGACGGGGTGGATGGCGGCATGAAGTTCATTGGCGGCAGCACCATCACGTTTGACGCCGCGCCCACCTACACCGGCGGCACGACCGTCGAACTCGGCACGAAGCTCATCGCGTCCGATTCGACGGCGAAGACCGCCATCCTCGGCAAAAGCCTCGTCGTGGACGGACGCCTCAAGCTGGCGAGCGACGCTTTTGACTTGTTTGAGTGTAGCGGATTGGTTCCCGCAGATCTCGACAAGATTACGTTCGTGAACTGCGGCGAGGGGACGGAAGCCGTAATCGCTGTTGAAGATTCGCTCACCAAGATTGTCGTCAACTTCGTAGTCCCAGCTTGTGTCGGCAATTCGCCAGTCAAGGTGTGGTCGGGCAAGACGCTCGATGAAATCGCCTACGGCAGCACCTTCACCGCCCGCTTCGCAGGAGCTTCCAACAGCGATACCCGTTGCGTGCCAAATTCCTCTACTGGCTACTACGAGAAGGTGCTCCGCGACGATGGCGGCAACGTCACGAACATCATAGTGGAATACCAGCGGCAGAAGGATAATAATGTGCGTTGTGTTGTCGTGTCGTTCGAGAATGGCGAGGACGGCATCTATGCGACAGGACTCGGCGCGAAGTGGATCGCAAACAAGACAGTTGGAACCTATGAGTTCTGCAACAATGACAGATCTTTCAACTCATGCAATGACATAACTCTTGCCGCAACCCCGACCGCAAACTACTACACTGTCTTCGACCTGCGCGTGGACACGCCGTCAACGAAGGTGTGCACGCTTGACAGCGACAACACGACCTGGAGTACGCTTCGCGGTGACGAGATGCTCTCTTCCGATACCGTGGTGGTAATCAAGGCGACTGGCGACTACACGCTCGTGGTTGACGAGAACGTGAACGTCGGGCAGATTGTGTTCGTGGACGGCACAGGTTCGACGCTGGGCGTCGCATCCGGCAATACCTTGACAACCGAAAGCGTCAGCGGCATCGGCAATATCCTCAATGTCGGCATGCTCGTCAAGACGGGTGACGGCACGGCAACCATGCCGTTCGATAACGCATCGACGGGAGTCACCATCGTCAGCGCTGGAACGCTCAAGGTCGCAAGCGTCACGGGTACAGGAACCGCACATACCGTCCGCGTGAAGTCCGGCGCGACGTTCGACTTGAACGGCAAATGGGCCGCCGTGGCCGTTGTGCTTGAAGGGGGCGCGAACTTTGCCAACAGCAGCATCGATGCCGAGTGGAAATCGGACATCAACATCCGCAGCCTCACTCTTGAAGGCGACGCCACCGTGACCGCAACGCGCACATTCGGTCTCCGCACGTCAGACCACGGCGTCAACACGCTCAACCTCGGGACGCACACTCTTACGGTCAATGCGTCCGGCAAGGATTTCTTAGTGGACAACACGACAATCAACGGAACTGGGAAGATTGTCGTCGCAAGCGGGCGGCTTGCTTCGTATAGCGGCTCGCACGGCGACAACTACACGCTGGAAGTCCGTTCCGGCGCATCCCTGCTCGGTGGCGGAGGTGGCATTACTTGCTGCAACTTCGTGAACAACGGAACGGTAACAGAAACCGTGAAAGTGAAAGGTGTGCTCACGACAGGCAATGCAATTCCAAATCTCGCGCTCATTGACGGCGCGACGGTGAAGGCAACAGGTATGGCGCAGACGGTCTCTTCGACTTTTACTACCGATGGTAAGGTGACTATCGATGCAGAGGCAATTACACGCGAACAGCTGAACACGGCGGAGATGCAGCGGATACCTGTTCTTACTGTGCCGACAACGGAGAAAAAAGGAAACTTCTTTGTTGTAAATCCACCTATTAACGGACTTATATCTAAATGGCTTAATAATGGCGATGAAACCAGCACACTTTATATCTGCAAACCCACAGGGTTTATGGTCATTTTTAGGTAACGGGAGGTTATTAGATGAAGAGAATCATAGTATTTGTTTTTTGTCTACTTACATATTTTAATATTTCATCGTTTGCATTTTCTGCGCTGACTCAGGAGGTGTATTCGGTGACGGGTGACATCATTAGCTCGTCTGCTGTACTTACGCTGCGCGATGTTACTCTTGAAGAGATAAAAGACGCCTATCTTGGATGTCATTTCACAGGGCCGGCAATCACCGATACAGGGCGCGAAGGCAGGGGCTGCAATGTCCGCAAGACGCCAGACGGGAAAGGGTTGCGTGTTGAGTTTCAAATACATGACGACAAGTTTGTGAAGTGCGTCCTTGTAGATTTGATGGATGGTGAGGGTGGCGTATGGGCGCGCAAGGTCGGTACGAGCTATAAAAAAGTTGCGAAGGGAGCAACGGTTGGTATTTCTTTTGGTGACGTTTCGGGCAAGGATGGCTACGAGGTCTTTTGCCTTTTCGCCGCGCCGGCCGAAATCGCGCTTTGCAACAGGTGCGCAGGCCCGATCAAATGCGCGCTAATCCCCAAGCCGCGAGAAATGACGCTGACGGGCGGGACGTGTGCGAGCGAGGAGAATCTAAAGGTCGTGCGTGTCGCGGGCATTCCAGCCGAAGGGTATGAGCTTTCAGTGACTACAAACGGAGTGACGATTCACGCCTCTGATGAAGCGGGTGAGTTCTATGCGCGGCAGACGCTCTCGCAACTCAAAAAAGTGACAGACGCGACTATTCCGTGTTGCGAGATCAAGGATTCACCGCGCTTCAAGTGGCGAGGCGTACTTGTTGACGATGCGCGTCATTTTATCGGCAAGGAAGCCATCAAGCGCACGATTGACGAAATGGCCAGATACAAGTTCAACGTTTTCCATTGGCATCTGACCGAGGATCCGTCATGGCGCATCGATGTGCCGGGCTATCCCAAGCTTCTTGATTACGGCGACCAGTATCTTACGGACAAGAACCAGAAGCCTCTGCCCGATGGGCCTCGCGCCGGAAAGCGCTATTATACGGCAGATGACATTCGCGAAGTTGTAGCCTACGCCGCCGAGCGCCATGTAAAGATCGTGCCCGAGATCGATTTCCCCGGCCACTTCTACGCCGTCCTCTGCGCATATCCCGAGTTCGCCTGCAATAGCGAGAACGTCTACAAGCAGGGGCGCTGGCCGATGGTGACTGGCTGGAAGGAAGGGCGCGATCCCATGTGCGTAGGCAATCCCGACGCCGTCAAGTTCGTGGAGGCGGCTCTTGATGCCGTGTGCGACCTTTTCCCTGATTCCGACATCATCCACATCGGCGGCGATGAAAGCCACTTCGAGTTCTGGAAGGATTGCCCGAAGTGCCAGGCGCTGATGAAGCGCGAAGGAATGAAAAAGCTTTTTGACATTCAGGCGTGGCTTACGCGCCGCGTGGTCAAAAGGCTTGAGGCGCGCGGGCGCCGCGCAATCGGCTGGGATGAGATTCTCGAAGCGGAGCCGGGCGTATTGCCTCAAGGGACGATGGGCATGCGTTGGCATCCTAGGGGCGGCGGAGGTCGGTCGGTTCGTGCCGCAAAGGCGGGTCATGAGATTGTCAATTCCACCCACGGCTTTTGCTATTTCGACCAAAGGCAGGGATTGAAAAGGGATCCCTATCGCTACCTCGGCGGGAATATCACGGTAGGCAGAGTCTATGCCTTCGATCCGCTTGGCGGCTTCCCTGCGGAAGTCCACTCCAAGGTGATCGGTGGTCAATGCTGTAATTGGGGAGAGTTTACTTTTAATGGGAAAGAGCTTGAGTGGAAACTTTGGCCTCGAGCCATGGCAATGGCTGAAATTCTTTGGACATATCCTGATCCGAAGATTCGAGATTTTGAGGAGTTCAAACGCCGTGCTACAGTTCGCCGTGAAGAAATGGTTGCGCGCGGCATAAACGCTGCGCCAGTGATAGTGAAGTAATTTTATTCTTATGGGGGTACCCCCTCTAACCAGTAAAGGGGACCCATTGGAGTTGCATCTAGCGTCACTTTCGTTCCGTCTGTTGAGTAACGGGTCGTCTTTTCCCTTTTCCCTTTTCCCTCTTTCCTCATCTCCTCCATGACAGTAATTTGCAATAACTTTTAATTTTCGGCATTTAAGTAGTGTACTTGATTTGGTGTTATATAAATGCTATACTATTCGCGAATTGCGAATGATAAAATAATGTTAATATGCTTAAAGGTCAAGATATTGTTGTGTTGG
>JAZOTG010000200.1:0-3629 GCA_045657505.1 Kiritimatiellia bacterium
CTTCCTAAGACCGCTTGGCCTCCGACTTTATCGCAACTGCAGGGTGCGCGGCAAGTTTCAGCATTTTTTGCATTGTGCCAATGCCGAGAGTCGGGTCGGGGATGTCTTTGGTGGGCGTTGTGTAGACGGGCCCTACGCCGATGTAATCAATTGGTTCGTTCGCTGAGGCTGCGGTTTGCGCGGGATTGTGCGTTGAAAGCCCAATTATTTTAAGTTCGGGAAATGCATCGCGAATCCTGGACGGCGGCATATCGTCCTGCCCTACATGCACGCCGTCGGCACCGGTATCTGCGGCTATTTGCGGATCGTCGTTTACAATGAAGAGCGTGTCGGTGCCGGCCGTAATTTCCCGGACTAAACGGGCCTGATGAATTATTTCGTCCCGTGAAGCATGCTTCATTCTCAACTGGATTATTTTGACGCCGGCTTTGACAGCGGCCTCCGCGCATTTGGCATAGCCAACGCGCGGATTTGTCATTACCAGATACAGTCCGAAATCCGTCATGATTTAAGATCCTCCATAATGATTTTTGCAGCTTTGCGGCCGCTTTTGAACATTCCGCCAAATATCGGCCCCATTCTAAAACCGCCTTGCACATTGTTTGCCGCCATGCCGGAGGCATAGAGGCCAGGATAAAGACGTTTGGTGTTGTCCACTGTGGTGCGCTCGCCGTCTTCCATCCACATGGGCTTTTCGCCAAGGATGCAGCCTGTGGGAGAATCGATTTTGACGCCGGCTTTGTTTACCGCCTTGTTGATGATTTCACTTGGATGGCCTGTGCCGTCTATTAGCGCGCGTGTCATTACGACAATAGGGTCGACATGCATGTCAAGGCGTGCGACAGGAGTCCAGTTTATTACAACACCGCATACCACGCCGTCGTGAATGACGATATCTTCTACTTTTACCGCATTGAAAATGACGGCTCCGGCCTTTCTCGCTCCGAAAATCAGCCCTGACGCCATTTCAACGGAGTCCACCGTGTGGTACATCTCGTCAACGGGAACGGTATTGATTCCAAATTCGTGCAAAATCTCAGCTCCGTCATTTTGGACAACGACCTCGTTCATGAGCATTCCACCGCCCCACGTGCCGCCGCCCGGCGCGAGTTTTGATTCGAAAACGGCAACTTTGAAGCCTGCGAGAGCGAGATCGCGCGCAGCGACAAGGCCAGAAGGGCCTGCGCCAACGATTGCCACGTCTACCGCAAGGTTGTTTTCAAGTTTTTTGAAGTAGCTCCGCACGATTGCGGCGGAAATTTTTTCTTCCATGTGTGTCATTCTTATTTCCTTTGTGTGGATGTGATTTGTTAAAAATCGAACGCCGAACCGAGAACTCCGCATTCTGGCCCGACAAGGTACGAAGATGCGATTGCCTTGTGCACATACCTTTTTGCATTTTCGACGGAGCTGTGAATATTGTCGCCGCGCGCAAGCCCGGCGGCGATTGCCGCAGCAAGCGTGCAACCGGTGCCGTGCGTTGAGATTGGATTTTCAATCCACGGCAAAGTCGTTGATAAAAACGCAGAACCGTCATAAAGCGTGTCTTCGGCGTTTGCTAAATCGCCGGCGGCGTGTCCGCCTTTTATCAGTATTGCGCAACCGAATCTGTCGAATAGACGCTTTGCGACATCGTGCACATCTTTTTTGCATCTTATGCTTCTTCCGGCAATGGCTTGCGCCTCTGGTATGTTGGGAGTTATGATAGTCGCAAGGGGCATAAGAAATTTTTCCATTGCCTTTTGGGCGTTATCGCTGATGAGGCGCGATCCGCTTGTTGATATCATAACCGGGTCGATCACCTTTGCGATATGCGGGCGGTTCGACAATCTCTGGGCTATCAGTTCGATAGCTTCAGGCGAGGAGAGCATGCCGGTTTTCAGAGCACCGATGGAATATGTGCCTAAAACGGCGTCAAGCTGTGCCGCGGCAAAATCCGCTGGCACGTCGTGTATCGCATATACGCCGTTGGGGTTCTGTGCGGTAAGAGCCGTCAGCACCGTGCAGCCATGCAACCCATATGCATGGAATGCGCGCAAGTCGGCTTGAATGCCCGCATTGCCGCCGGAATCGCTTCCGGCAATGGTCAAAGCGCAGATGGCCATAAATTCGCTCCTGCTTTGATTAGGCGGTTTCGTTTTCGGCAAGTTCCCGAATACGGCGCGACGTGCGTACGGCGCAAAACTGTTTGCCGCACATTGAGCAATGGTCGTCATTGTGCTCGTGATCGTCTGCCGCTCTTGTCTTTAGCCAACGGGATTTGGCGTATTTTGCGTCAAGGCAGGCTTCGAACTGCCTGTTCCAGTCAAAGTCCGCTCGTGCACGCGACATCGCATCGTCGCGCTCGCGTGCTCCTGGAAGACCCCGGGCGACATCACCGGCATGGGCGGCGATTCTGCTTGCGATGCAGCCTTGATGAACCTCGTCCATGTCCGGCAGGCCAAGATGTTCGGAAGGTGTGACATAGCATATCAAAGAGGCGCCGTATGTGGCGGCGGCGGTTGCTCCGATGGCGCATGCGATATGGTCGTAGCCCGCTGCAATGTCGGTGACGAGCGGGCCGAGGACGTAGAAGGGGGCTTTTTTACAGACTTCTTGCTGCCGCTCCATGTTCATTTGGATTTGATCGAATGGTACGTGCCCCGGACCTTCAACCATAACTTGAACACCGCGCTCGCGGCAACGCTCGACCAACTCGCCCAGCACGTCAAGTTCGCCAAATTGCGCCGCGTCGGACGCGTCGGCGAGACAGCCAGGGCGCAGTCCGTCACCGAGAGAAACGGTGACGTCGTGTTCTGCGAGGATGTCCAGAATTTCATCCCAATGCGTGTAAAGCGGGTTTTCTGAATTGTTTTCCATCATCCATTCCGCCATAATCGCTCCGCCGCGCGAGACGATGCCCATAATGCGCTTCATGGCGGCTGGAATGTGTCTGCGCAGCAATCCGGCGTGCAATGTCATAAAGTCAACACCTTGTTCGGCCTGAGATTTAATTACCTCAATCAGGAATTCCGGATTCATTTGAGGAATATCGCCTTCAAGCCGTGAGACTGTTTCGTATACGGGAACGGTTCCGAGCGGGCGCTCGCTTGCGTTAAGCATACCTTGGCGGATTGCTTTTAAATCATCCGACCCAACAGAGAGGTCCATCACGAAATCGGCACCGGCGTCAAGAGCAACAGCAAGCTTTTCAAGTTCGTCGCCTTTGCCGGAATGTGTCTCGCTGCGGCCGAGATTGGCGTTGATTTTGGTGGTGAATATGCGCCCAACGCCAACGGGGCGGCAATTCGTGTGGTTGATGTTAAGTGGGATTACCGCTTCACCGGCGGCGATTGCTTCGCGTACAGCCTCTGCCGTTAATCCTTCGTCTGCCGCGACGATTTTCATCGCCTCGGTCACAATGCCCATACGGGCCGATTGTAACTGCGTCATGCGCATCCTTTCCTACGCAGGAATTATCCTGATCAGGTTGACGGGTATTTTCTCAGCACCCGGACACACATCCGGCAGCACCCCGATATGCACGAGATTATATCATAAAATCGCCTAAAGGTTTTGAGTGTCTTAACGAACACACTTTGCCATAACCTCCCCCCAAAAAAAAATCTCCCTTGGGGACACTCCCCTTG
>JAZOTG010000201.1:0-3902 GCA_045657505.1 Kiritimatiellia bacterium
GGTACAAAGCAAAAGGAAATGTGGGGTATGCGCCGGACGGAGCGGGGGCTTCTTGTGTGGGCGCGGGGTACGGGCCTGCAGCAGGATTGTGTATACGCGTCCGTAACAGACAAGGCTGAACGCAACTGGACGTTGATACTCGGTCTGTTCGGAGGTGTTATATTTCTGGTGCTCCTGTTCACAACAGCGTATGGCGTAAAATTTTTTCTTGATTACATAAAGTCGCGCGAAGATTTTATGGCGGCCGCGGCTCATGATTTGACGACGCCTCTTGCGGCGATGAGATATTTTATCTGCAAGGACAATATTGAGGCGCGGAATCTTTGCGAAAGATTGAACAGGCTCGTGATTAACATAAAAGATTTTCTTCGCCTCGGGTGTAAAAGGGCGGCGCCGAAAATAGAGCGGGTTGATTTGTGCAAGGCGTATGAAGAGGCATATATTGTTTTCAGGGAGGATTATCGCGAATGTTTTGACGGGCATGACGTGCCATTTGTTCGCAGTAACGGCGTGGAGGCGCAAGGTCCGATATGGGTTGCCGCAGACGAGACGCTTCTTGTTCAAATACTCTGGAATCTGTTAGGTAACGATTTGAAATATGCAGCTCCGTACGGGAGCGTTGAAGTGCATGTCTCGCAAAAATGCGGGTTTGTTGATGTTGAATTTGTCGACTGCGGCGGGGGAATGTCGAATTTTGAGATGCGCAAGGCCTTTGACAGGTACTATCGCGCGAAAACAGTGCTTGTTTCGGGCAAGGGAGGCTTCGGCATAGGGCTTCCCACGGCGAAGGAGTTTGCCGAGGCAATGGGCGGCAGTTTATCGGTGCGAGACAATAAGCCGCAAGGCTGCATCTTCAAGTTGTCGCTCGCGGGGGCGTGATTTTATTTTGATGATTCACATTCTTTCAGTTTCCTTCAATTAGAATTCTCGCCGCTTCAATATGACAATAGGAGGCGAAACAACTTTTTTGACTGCGTTAAATAAACTATTTTACGCGAGGGAGGGTAGAGAAGCACTCCGCAGCGAGTCGAGACAGGGGAGGAGCTCCGTACACCTCCTGAAGCGACACGACGTCTTAATTATATGGATCAACGATTTAAAATCGCACCCAAACGGGATCGCCGGGCTTGGCGCAATCTTGTGCTTGCAGGTCTATTTTTGGTATAATCCCGCAAATAATTTTCAAGGAGAAACATATGGCCGTTACGGAAACGTTGATCAATCAGTTGAACGAATGCGCACAGAAGCGCGATTTTGAAGGAGCGTTCAAGATTGTACGCGACAACAGGGTGGAGCTTGATAAGAACCTTACATCCGAGGGAGTAAAAGAATTATTGAAGAAGACGACAAATGACCGTCTTCTTCTTTCATTTTTAGACGGGGCGAATTTTGCGTCTTCTCCGCTTGACAAGGCGCTTTTTGTGCTCGAGAAGCTTTTGAGTTTCCAGGTCAATTCGCTTGTGCTCAATGATACATGGGGGCTCGGGACGGTCAAGCGCGTCGATTATTTCTACCGCCGCATTACAGTCGATTTCAAAACGCGCAAGGGCCATCAGTTCTCGTATGACGCTGCCGTAGATATGCTTGAAACGCCGTCTGAAGGGCACATTCTCGTTCTGCGCCATGCCGACCCCGCGGCATTCGAAACAATGCTCAAGGACAGGCCGGCAGAGTTTATAAAGGCCGTTCTCAAGAGCTACGGAGACATGCCCGTTACGAAACTTGAGACTGTTTGCGTAAACAACGGCTTCGTAAAGCCGGTCAACTGGAAGAAATTCTGGGATGGCGTCAGGGTTGACCTTCGCAAGGACGAGCTTGTCGAGATTCCCGTGCGCCGCACCGATCCTATCAAGCTCAGGGCCTCGGTTGAGGATTACGGCGTCAGCTGGATGACGAATTTCTGCGGCGAGACCGACCCCAAGCTCGTTCTCGCCGCCATCCGCGAATACGACGCGCAGGGGCGCTTCAAAACCGCGGACGATGAAATCAAGTCTCGCCTCGAAGAGCGCCTTGCCTTTGCAATTACGGCCGCGCGCTATGTCGATGATGCGCTTTACGCGCGTTTGGCGTGCCAGTGCGTTGCGATGGGTTTTAAAAACCCGTCTTGCAAAGAAATGCGCGACTATCTCTGCGACCGCAAGCGCTTCGTGAAGGCGGCAGTAGAGCTTCCCGCGCGCGAAGTCGGCGCGATGATCGATTTTCTTGCCGTCGATGATGAGGCAAAGGCCATGCTTTATTCCCATTTGCCCGAATTCTGCTACACCGCGGTTACTGAAATCGTTTCCAAATTCGGCGGTGAAACGGCCTGCAGGAAGGCGATAGGCGAGTTTTTGAGCAGCCCCAAGGCTCCCGCTACACTTGTTACGCTTGTCGTCGGCAAGTACGAGAAGTTTATGGACTGGGAGGAACTGCCCAGGCTTACGACCATTCTTTCCCATGCCATTGCGCTCGGCGAAGGCCGTCAGAGCGGCGAAATCCTTAAAATGCAGAATATTATTCGCCGCCTTTTCTCGGATACCGCATGGCTTAAGAAGATATTCGGTTGGCTCGACGAATCCGAGCGCGTGATGATTTTTGAGCGCTTTCAGGCGTCGATCGCATGGGATCCGTCAACACACCATACAACGGTGGTGCGTATGACAAACGAGATTCCCGAGCTTAAATCGCATATCGTAAAGGTCGAGAAGAAAAAGGACTACGGCAGGTTTACGAGCTTCCGCAGCTTTGCGATGCGCAAGGCGGAGTATCTCAAACTCATCAAGGAAGATATGCCCGAAAACGCCAAGCGCATCGAATTCGCCAGAAGCTACGGCGACTTGAGCGAAAACGCCGAATACCAGTACGCCAAGGACGAGCAGCGCGCGCTTATGCAGAAGCAGTCTGTCATGCAGGCGGAACTTGAGGTTGTAAAGCCCACAGATTTTGCCGATGCCACCGCCGACGAGGTTATGCCCGGCGTTACGGTGGTCATTGCCACGCCTGAAGGCGAGCGCACCTACCATGTTCTCGGCGAGTGGGATAACGACATCGAACTTGGAATTCTCTCCATGAAGGCGAAGCTTGCGGCGAACATGCTCGGCAAGAAGCCGGGCGACCAGTTTGAGCTTCCGGGCACGGAGGGTTCATTGAGGTTTGCGTCAATTGTACGCATCGAGCCGCTTCACGAGGTTGCGCGCGAGTGGATAAAACTTCCTTCGGGCATGCAAATATGATAGAATTGGCGCTGTTTCACATGCGCACCACCGAAAAGGGAGGTTTTTATGGCAATAACAAACAAATCCGCCGCAGGAAAAAAAGCTGTTAAAAAAACAGTTTCTTCAAAACGCAGTGCCGCGCCGAAGGTTGAGCCCGTCAAAGCGGTCGAGCCTTCGGGCGAGGCTACGCCCAAGCGTGTGCCTCCGCGCATTGTCCGCAAGGCTCCCGTGATTTCGAAGCCTGTTTCAAAGCCGATTGAAATCGGAGACAATTCGGAGGCTCTTGCGTTCGCGATGTCAATTGCCGAGGAGATGAAGCGTTCGGCGCGCAATGAAGACGAGTCGCGCCGCGAAAAGGAAATCCGTCTCACGCGCCGTCCGACAACCCGTGCGCAGGGCACCAATACCGTAAAGTTTCCCGACGACGATCTTAAGGAATTCCGCAAGCGTCTCATTGAGGCCCGCGGGAATGCCCTCAGGGGAGTCGACGCCATGAAGGCGACGGGCTTTAACGAGTCGGGCGATCACGAGGCCGACGGCGGCGACGGGACCAATCAGACGCTTCGCCTGCAGGCGCTTGGTCAAATGGGGAATATCAACAGGACCATCCAGCAGATAGAAGAGGCGTTGCACCGCATTGAAGACGGCACGTACGGTGTTTGCACTGTATGCGGGCAGCTGATACGCAAGCCGCGCCTTTTGAATCAG
>JAZOTG010000202.1:0-21315 GCA_045657505.1 Kiritimatiellia bacterium
TGATGCACTTGCATGCATCGTCATCCTTGCTGGCAGCCTGAGTTGCAGGATAAGCAGCACCGCGGATGACAGGAGCATTGTCGCCATCGTAGTCGTACTTGGAAAGGAGGTCGCGAACTTCCATCTCGACGAGCTCAAGCATTTCGGCATCGTCAACGAGGTCGCACTTGTTAAGGAAGACAGCAATCTTCGGAACGCCGACCTGACGGGCGAGAAGAACGTGCTCGCGGGTCTGGGGCATGGGGCCGTCGACAGCGGAAACTACGAGGATAGCGCCATCCATCTGAGCAGCGCCGGTAATCATGTTCTTGACGTAGTCGGCGTGGCCGGGGCAGTCAACGTGAGCATAGTGACGGTTGTCAGTAGCGTACTCAACGTGTGAAGAGGCAATTGTAAGAATCTTGGTTGCGTCACGGCGACCAGCAGACTCAGAAGCCTTAGCTACCTGGTCGTACTTGATTTCGTCGCAAAGGCCCTTGAGGGACTGTACGTGCGTAATAGCGGCCGTAAGAGTGGTTTTACCGTGGTCGACGTGGCCGATCGTGCCGACGTTCACGTGCGGCTTGCCGCCGCGCTCGAATGTTTCCTTAGCCATTTTTCTGACTCCTGTGAGTTGTTTTAACTTGTTTGTAGCGCCCCGAATGGAGCCACCTAACGGAATCGAACCGTCGACCTCATCCTTACCAAGGATGTGCTCTACCTACTGAGCTAAAGTGGCCTCTCTTGAGACGAAAACTCGCATAGTATAACAAAATAATTTCACTTTGCGCAAGTGGATATTTTAACAGCAACAACAATTTCTTATTTTTGGTATAATAATTGAATGAGAATTGTATTTATGGGATCTTCCGAAGCGTCAGCAGTATGTCTGCGCGCAATCATCAGAGAACGCGAACTTGAAGTTGTCGGCGTAGTCACCCAGCCCGATCGCCCTGCCGGACGCGGCAAGGCGCTGACACCATGCCCCTGCAAAGCGTTTGCAGTTGAACACGGAATTTCCGAGATAATCACCCCCGAGAATGTCAACGACGAGGAATCCTACAATAGGATTAAGTCGTGGAAGCCCGATGTAATAGCAGTCGTGGCCTTCGGGCAGTTCCTCAAAAAGCCTATTCTCGAGCTCCCGATTGGCGGCTGCATCAACTGCCACTTCTCGCTTCTTCCTAAATACCGCGGAGCGTCACCTGTTGTAACCGCACTTGCCGCAGGTGAAAAATTAACCGGCGTAAGTGTAATGCGCATGGGACTTGGAATGGACGACGGGCCGGTTCTGCTGCAAAGTTACGAGCCTATTTATTCCGATGTCACTGGCGGCGATTTAATGGACTCCTTGGCGATTACAGGCGGGGTGACGCTTGCCAAGGCGCTGAAATTGATGAACCGCAACGCCCTTCCGCCTGAAATTCCGCAAAACCCCGCCGATGCGACTTTTGCAAAAAAGCTCAAAAAAACCGACGGTCTCATAAATTGGGCCGATCCGGTAATCTTTGTCGAGCGAAAAATCAGAGCTTATATGCCTTGGCCAGGCTCATATACCTTTCTTCCTCAAAGGCTTCGCAAAAAAGGCTCTACAGGTCGCGTATCGATTTTAAGGGCTGTAATCGTACGAAATATGGAGGAAAACTGGAAGGACGCCGCCCCGGGCACAATATTAAAGTGTGTTAAAACGCCTTTACGCGACGGATCGCTCTCAAAAATCCTTCCTCCCAAAGCAACCGGGCCCATAGTAAAATGCCTTGACACCGCACTTATGCTTCTTGAACTCAAACCGGAGGGCGGCTCCAAAATGGAAGGCGGCGCCTTTCTTGCAGGGCGAGCGCTTGTTGAAGGTGAAGATTCCTTTATGTGTCAGTAATCTTTGAGCGCTACTTGTGCTTCAAGTAAACGACGCCAATAATAAAACGCTCAAAAAGAACACCAGCAAAAAGGACGGGATGGCGCAAAATTTTGCGCCATTTCCCTTTTTCGACAAAGACGCCGACAAAGCGATACCACGGTGAAAACTGGCGGCGCACCGCTGGATGTCCGCGCCACTTTTCTTTATACGCAGCGAAGTTCTTAGAGTAATACGCTTTCTTCTCCAGCATCTTCTTAAAGGTCAGACGCTTTTCGTTGTGGATAAGATGGCTCTTGAGAATGGAGCACTTCGCACCTGTGGCGAAAACGCGTATATCCAACTCCCAGTCTTCAGCTCCTGCGATAAGATTTTCATCGTACCCGCCCGTCGCCTCAAGCACGCTTCTCCTAAAAAGTCTAAGCGCGTCAACACAAGTGCCGTCATAGAAACTGCGCTCGAAATTACGGGCCTTAACCCGGAAACCGTTCCCTGTGCGAACCTCCGGAATCCAATACGCATCGCAGCCGGCGACAGAAAGAATTTCCTCTACCGTCTCTGGCGGAACAATCATATCGGCATCTAGAACAATAACCCACTCGCCGCGGGATTTCTGCCAGCCAAAATTCCGTTGTGCACTGCGTTCGGGCCCTTTATCGTAAACAGCAGCGCCAAGCTCTGATGCTATTTTTTTAGTGTCGTCAGTTGAGGCGTTGTCGACAACTATCACTTCGGCTTCGCCGCGCGCTACGGCGTCGTCAAACGAATGAATGCAAGCGGCAATATTAGCCGCCTCATTCTTAGTTGTTATAACAACCGACAACTTCATAGCCCTGCCTCTCCAGCCTCCAACCGCTAACGACTAACCGCTAACCGCTAAACCGTAAACTCCTCAGTCTTGGCCGTCTGTCCTACAGGCTTTGAGTAGATGTCGCTCTCGTCAACAGGCGCCTGCTTAGGCTCAAGAGCGTTCTCGAACTTGGGGAGTTCTCTGCGCGGCGCATCCTCCTTGAGCACTGCCGGCGAACCGTTTGCGGTGGTAGCATTGGCGTTAATTATGCCCGTCAATGCCGCAGCAGCAGCCAGCTCCTCCTCGCCGACAGCCTCGCGCGCGTCAACGGCGGCCTTCGCCTCAGAGTCAACCTCACCGAGTTTTGTTCCACTTGGCGGCACAGGCCTGAGCAACGGATCGTCCTCCTGAATCATGGTGCACTTCAAAGTCTCTTTGATGTACTCCTCAATTTCAGGAATCGCGAAACTCTCGTCCTCATCGGCAAAACTTATAGCGATGCCCGTAGAACCGGCACGCCCAGTGCGCCCTATGCGGTGGACATAATCTTCCGCCTCGTACGGAAAATCAAAATTGATTACGTATTCGAGACCCTTTATATCAATGCCGCGCCCGGCAACGTCTGTGGCGACGACCACCTTGACCGCACCCTCTCGGAACAAATCGAGAACTTTAAGACGCTTGCCCTGATTTACATCACCCGAAAGCATCTCTACGCTGACGCCGCGCGACTTGAGCGACGAGAAAACCTCCTCGGTGGTTGTCTTGCGGTTGCAGAACACAATCGTACGGGCTTCGGGATGAAGCGCGATATGGTTGAACAAAACCGTAAATTTATCTTTAGAGCGGACAATATACACCACCTGACGCACAGTATCGGTTGCGTTCGTCTCGCTTTCGACCTCGGCACGATAGGGCTCATCCATCCAGTTGAGCGCCAAACGCATGACGGTATCGTTCAACGTTGCCGAGTACAGCATGGTTGCGCGCTTGCTCTTTGGCGGCAGATAGCTCATAATGCGCCTGACATCGGGGATAAAGCCCATGTCAAGCATTCTGTCCGCTTCGTCAATCACAAGAGTGTCAACGCTTGAAAGATCGATAACGTGCGACTTTACAAAGTCAAGCAAACGCCCGGGTGTCGCCACCAGCAAATCAACAGGAGCGCCAAGAACTTCGGAGCGCTGACGGTCATAATCCATGCCGCCGTAAACCGCAAGTGAACGCAGACTGCAGTATTTTCCTATCTTGTCGGCGTCTTTGCAAATCTGGATGACAAGCTCTCTTGTAGGCGCAATAACCAATGCGCGGGGGACACCGCCAGTCTTCGCCCTGCATTCCGGAGTGCGGAGGTAGCGGGTCAAAATGGCAACGAGAAATGCCGCCGTCTTACCGGAGCCAGTCTGCGCCTTGCCGGCGATATTCTTGCCTGCGAGCGCCTGCTCGAGCGAAATGGCCTGAATCTCGGTGCAATATTTAAAGCCAAGTTCGCACACTCCATGCATAACCTCCGAAGGAAGATCAAAATCGTGAAAACGCTTCTTGCCTTCCATCGGTTCGACATTGAACAAATCAGGCGACCATGCCTCATGTGCCGCCTTGCGCGCGGCAATCTCTTCGGCGGATATCTCGCCGCCTGGACGCATTTGGCCCGAAGCCGTGTTCACATTCGCCGGACCTTTTCTGCCGCGGTCGTTTTTACGGCGAAAATCCTTTTCTGTGCGGCGCTCGTTGCGAGCGTGCCCGCTACCGTGGCGATTCTGCTCGCCAGCATGACGCTGATGCCCCGAAGCGCCGCTCTTGCGCTCGGCATTGCTTGATTTGCCGTCGGCACGGCGTGACTGAGAGCGCTCATCATTGCGCTGACCGTTGACACGCTGATTCTTTGAGCCCTTTTTGGCACGGCGCAATTTGCCGCCCTTGCCGTTGTGCGAATGCGTATCCTTGGATTTAGTTCCCTTTGCACCTGCAAAAAGTGAAACTAACTTTTTTAAAAAACCGAATGCCATCTCAATTACCTGTAGTATCCTTAAAACTCAGGCGCTTAAATACCCATGTCCTGAAAAAACAGAGCCCGGACTAAGAGTCCGGACGGAGTACTCCGCCCCGGACGTCTTATACCGGGCAACGCGCTCGAAATTAGCGCTTCGAGAACTGGAAGCGCTTGCGGGCACCGGGCTGACCGGGTTTCTTACGCTCCTTCATGCGGCTGTCGCGAGTAAGGCAGCCTGCCTTCTTGAGAGCAGCGCGTGTAGCTTCGTCGGCAACAACGATTGCGCGGGCGAGACCGTGACGGATTGCACCGGCCTGACCAGCGATGCCGCCGCCCTTGGCATAAGCGACAACATCGACCTTAGAGAGGTCGAAGCCGCTGATGGCGACGGGCTGCTTGAGATAATCACGAAGGGCCTCGGAGGGGATATACTCCTCAAGGGCAACCTTGTTTACTGTCCATACACCTGTACCCTCAACGAGGTTGACACGGGCGGTCGCAGTTTTGCGACGGCCTGTACCGGCGGAAATTGCTTTCTTGGTAGCCATTTTGAATTATCTCCTTAGAGCTTGATTTCTACCGGCTTCTGCGCGGCGTGAGTGTGTTCTGCACCGGCGAAGACTTTAAGACGCGTCATCATCTTGCGGGCGATGTTGTTCTTGGGAAGCATACCCCAAACGGCCTCCTTGATCATGCGATCAGGATGGGAAGCGCGCATCTCGGCGGCGCTGAAGCGCTTAAGGCCGTTGCGGAACCCGCTGTAACGCTGATATTCCTTCTGCTCTTCCTTGTTGCCCGTGAGCTTGACAGAAGCGGCATTTGTTACAATAACGAATGCGCCGGCGTCAACGGAAGGATCGAACGTGGGAAGATCCTTTGCACGGAGTTTATTGGCTACTACAACTGCGAGACGACCGAGAGACTGATCCTTCGCATCTACAATGAACCACGGGCGATTCTCACCCGGATTCGGAGCACGATAGCTCTTCTGCATTTTTCTTTTCCTTATTTTACGGTTTTGTGCCCTTTATCCGGGGTTTTGTCCGTGTTTCATGGCACAACACATTGCCGCGCCAAGGGGAACCGGTTAGCCCCCGATTCCACAATGTAAGTGCGTATTCTATCAAAAACGTGCGGATATCGCAATCCCACAGCTGATTTTTCTGTTTTTATTTCAGCAAATAGCCAATGCCGTATGAAACAAGCGCGACAAAGGCGGATATACCCGCCATCTCGAAAAAGCCGCGCTTAAAGGATGTACCTCTGGCAACGCTGAGATAGTAGTTAAAGAACGCGATGACGCCGATGGCGCTCAGCAACATTGCAGATAATGCGCAGGTGACATTGGAAAAAACAAAATACGGGGCGATCAACAGCAGCACCGTAAGAACATACGCAAAGCCGGTATACAAAGCCGCTTTCCCCGCCTGCCCCGCCTGTTCGCCATCGGAACTGTTTGCATGAGAGTCGGCACGGGCCGACAGAAACGCCGATGCAGCCATCGACATGGCCGCGGCAAGCCCCGTTATCAGTCCCGTTTTGGCAATCTTGACGGGGTCGGAAAGCGCAAACGTGAAACCTGCAAGCGCACCTGTCAATTCAACCAGGGCGTCATTCAGCCCCAGGACGATCGAACCCATGTTTTTTAAACGCTCATCGTTCAAAAGCCCGATCAGCTCCGACTCGTGCCTGTCTTCATCCTCGGCTATTCTCGCTATTTGCGGATACTCCTTCACAACCTCGTTGTATAGAAGAGAAGCCTTGCCCTCGCCCTTCTCCATCAGCTTAAGCGCAAACGTCAATCCGAATATTTTCGCATTCAACATTACGCGCAGCACCGCAAATCTGTCAAGCGATGGCTTCTCGCCGAGCATCTCCGAAATCATCTGCGCATGCGTAAACTCATCACCGCCGATGCGCTCAAGTATCTGACGGTTCTTCGCATCCTTCTGCATCGAGGAAAGTTTCACATATATAACCGATTCGGTAAATTCATTTGTCAACTGGCGGCGAAGCACGCTCCTGCTGTCAAAATTCATATCCGTGCAGACCTTTATGTTATGTTTACCTGATTACTGGAACTTTAGGCTCAAGCACCGCGCCGCTCCCCTCAGCGGGCTTTTCGCGTTTATAAGGAAGCCATGTCTGATTGCGGCCAAAGAACGCTATTTTACCGCGCACAATCAAATTATCCCCGTCACGCCACATCTCGCATGAATAAACCTTCCCCTTTTTGGGGTCGAGTATCTTGCCGCCTTTAAGCTTGTCGCCGTCCTTTTTCATATTCCAGATAATGTCCAGTCCATAAATCTTAGGCTCTCCGGGAAGTTTTGCCCTGGCATCCTTATTCTTGAACAGCTCGACAATGCGGCCAAAATATCTACCGTCATGCTGATAAATGCGCACGACGCTCTTTTTATCCTTTGTCTCATCATCGATAGTCGTCCACTCCCCGACAAACGTTTTCGCCATCGCATTTACAGTTGCAAACGCGAACAAAAGAATGACTGCCGATTTCATATTTCTCCTTATTTTCTTTTTGTATGGTTATTTTCCTACGCAGAAGCGCGAAAACAGATTTGTCAACAGATCATCGCTGTAGTCGGCGCCTATCACTTCGCCAAGCATCGACGACGCCGTGCGCAACAGATTGCCCATCAGCACGCCATCTCCGACAACGGACGAAAGCCCGCCGAGAACGCCCTCGGCCCTCAACACCGCAGACAGGTAACGCTCGTTGTCGGAACCGTCAGTCTCGTCCGGGCACGGGGATAAAACCTCAAGCCGCCGGGCGACCTCGCGCTTCAGATCATTGACGCCCTCGCCCGTGACGGCAGAAACATTCAAACCGGCGCCTCTTTGCAAATCGCACTTCGGACAAATGCGCAGCACCTTTTCCGGCGCCTTGTTGTGTAAAGGCAAATCAATTTCTCCGAAAACGATTACGACATCCGCCTTCTCCGCGAGTTCTCCGCTGCGGCGCACGCCTTCCGCCTCTATTTCGCCGAAGCCGGCGCCATCCTTCCTGAGCCCCGCCGTGTCGACAAGCCTGACAGGCCACCCGCCAAAATCTGTCCATGCCTCGATAGAATCGCGTGTCGTGCCAGCAATCTCGGAAACGATCGCCCTGCGCTCGCCAAGAAGCGCATTAAGCAATGAACTTTTACCTGCATTGGGCGGCCCGGCCAAAACGATCAAGGCCCCTTCCCGCAGCATTCTTCTTTGGCGAAGTTTGGCCGCCAGCTCGCGAAGACGCGTACGCAGCCCCTCCACCTCGGCCTGAACGCTCTCAAAAAAACCTTCGGGCAGATCGCTGTCGTCCACATCAAGAGAATACTCAATGGTCGACGATATGCGCACGGACTCGTCATAAAGCCCGCGCACCGCCGTTTTGGGAGAATCGGGATTGTTTTCGCCCGCAATCAGACCCTGCAGCGCCGCATCGGCCGCCCGGTCGGTTTTTGCATCGATAAAATCAAGCAGCGACTCCGCTTGTTCAAAAGTCATCCTGCCGTTCAGGAAGGCGCGCTGAGTAAACTCGCCACGCATTGCCAAACGCGCTCCCAGGGACAGGGCAGACTCAAGCACGCGCCTTGGCGCAACCGTTCCGCCGTGAGTATGAAACTCCACGACATCCTCGCCGGTAAAGGAACGGGGCGCCTTAAAAGCGAGAAGCAGCCCTTCATCGACAACCGTTTCGCCCTTGTGGAAACG
Source organism: Kiritimatiellia bacterium (assembly GCA_045657505.1). Taxonomy (GTDB): domain Bacteria; phylum Verrucomicrobiota; class Kiritimatiellia; order RFP12; family UBA1067; genus UBA1067. The sequence goes on from JAZOTG010000202.1 coordinate 8,332, forward strand.
GGTAAAAACCACCCGCCCCGGCCGTGGCTCCTTGCGAGTAAGCGCCCGCGCAATGTCAAATGCCTCAGACCCGGACACCCTTACTACAGCGACGCCGCCGCGACCATATGCAGTCGCAACGGCGGCTATCGTCTCGTGAAGCGGCGACATTATATCGTCCGGAAGAATCTGCGCATTTCGTCGGCAGTCTTACATGCCGCCAAACGGTCGGCGCCGTCGTCGGCGCGCAACGCTCTTGAAATATAGCTCATCAGCTGAAGATACGGCGTCTGCGCCTGATCGTTTGCAAGCGTCAACACTATTATTCTCACGGAACTGTTGTCGATAGTCTCATAGTCGGGTATCATGCCTCCTGCCGTCCCGGAATTGTCAACGAGAGCTATCGCGCCGGCAATGCCGACAACGCTCTTGTCGCGCCCGTGAGGCACGGCTATACCGCAGTCAAGCCCGGTAGGCATCGACTCCTCGCGGCGCATTACCGCCGCAAGCGCGCCCTTTGCGTCCAGGACCTGTTCGGGGTACGCCTTGGCAATTTCCGCGATCATCTTTTCAAACGCTTCGTTCTTGGACGCAGCCCTGAATGTGGGAAGCATCACGAACCTCTGAAGATAATTTCCTACGGCCTCAGGCCCGCGGGCGATGGATTCCGGCGCAGTGATAATCTTTTCTATTTCCTCCCTGCGAATCGGACGGGCGATGGAACGGGCAAGATCATTGATCTGGCTTACAACCTCCATCCACACCGTCATGACCATCGCTTCCTCAGCCGGTGTACATTCAAAACGAATCTTGTTTTCATCGCGACGGATCGAAATTTCAATTGCATCAATGGCAACATCCCAGATATGATCGGCCTGCGAAAGGCATGTGACAAAGAATCCTTCGTTTCTGAATTCGACAAGAAGCTTGCCCATCATAATTTCGGCAACGCTCGCATCGGCAAGCTCAAACTCTACAACACGAGACCCGTCGGTTGAAGGCTTGGGATTCTTTACGCCCTTCATCTTGCTCTTGAAAAGCGTAACAAGCGCAGGTGGAGCTACCATGGTGGTAATAAGCGTCATCATAATGCCGATGCCGAAGATTTCCTGCGAGAGATACCCCGCCGAAAGCCCTAAGCCTGCGATAATAAGCGCAACCTCGCCGCGCGGCACCATGCCGGCGCCGATTCTGAGCGAACCGAGGAAATTAAAACCGCAGCAGAGCGAAGGCATCATGCAGCCGACAATCTTGGCAAAAACCGCCAAGACCGTATATATCGCACCGAAAACAAGAACGCTTTTGGAGCACAGGGCCGAGATGTCCACCATCATGCCCATAACGCAGAAGAAGATCGGCACGAGGAATGTATAGACAGGCGTGAGAGTCTCCTGAACCATGTGCTTAATATCAGTACGCGAAAGCGCAAGGCCCATGACATACGCACCGATAATCATCGCAAGCCCCATGCCCTCAAAGAAGCCTGCAAGAATAAGCGACAAACCGAACGCCATCGTCGCAATCACAGTAGGCGAGCGGAACGCCAGTTTGAGAAACTTTGAAATGCGCCGTGCGGCAAGAACGCCTATGATCGTTGCGCCAAGCCACACGCCGAACGACTTGAGCGCAACAAAGCCGATGTGACCCCAATCGATTGACGAAGCGCTGCCGCCGGCGCTCTTCGAAGCGAGATTGGCGGCGATAATCCCGTTGCCGATGGCAAGAACCACGAGGCCGAGAACGTCATCGACCACAGCTCCGGCCATGATGGTTGTGCCCTCTTCGGAATCAAGTTTCTTGCGCTCCGAAAGAATACGGGCCGTAATACCTACCGATGTGGCCGTAGACATTATGCCCATGTAGAGCGCGGCGGGATCGGTCATCGCCTGCGCAAGCGGCAGCCCAGCGAGATATTTAAATTTCTCAAAATATTCTGGAAGGAAATAAACGGCGCACAGGTCGCCGAGAACGAACGAGACGACAATACCGCCGATACCGACAAGCGTCCCGACAAACGAGTAGCGAAGAAACATCTTGAGATTAGTCTCAAGGCCCGAAAGGAAGAGAAGTATAATGGAAGCCAGCGTGGCAATACCGTACAATGCAGGGCTCGTCGCATCAAAAACGCCATGCCCGGCGACGGTACCGAACATTGTCTTTGTGCCATCGACAACAGCATTCATCTCCCGCAGTGCGACACCGTGAAAAAGCCCGTACTTGAATATTCCGTCGCCAAAACCTATACCTCCAAGCGCCCATGGCCCTATGACAATGCCTGCGGCAAGCTCGCCGAGAATAGACGGCATCTTAAGCATCGAGGCGATGGCGCCGCCAAGACGCGCCGCAAAAATTATAATACCGATCTGAAGAACCAGGAACATCATCTCCTCGACGCGCGGCAACCCGAAATTGGGGTAGGAAGGGCCGCCCTCCCCTGATGCAAAAAGAACACCCGCCGAGAGTGCACATAACAATACCGCAACTATCCTTTTGATTTTCATTTTTGTGTTTTCTCCTTAAAACTCCTATAGAAACATATGCTATTTATGCGAAGTAAGTTCACTTACTATCTTAGTGTAAATCTCCGCGTTCTCCTCAAGAGACTCGACCATCTTAAACTGATTGCGCGCTCTTACGAGATTATGAGTCGGGTAGGCGGTATGAAAATATGTATCACCGTTGAGATAATCAGTCAAAAACCTGATGCCGACCTCAAAAGTTGAAACCTGCCCGGCAAGAACAAGATTATCAATCTCGGCGCGGGTCAAAAACGATGCGTGTGCGATGTAACCCCGTGCAAGCGACTCAAAATACTCCTTTTTCGAATACACCTTTGACAGGTCAATCTCATCTTCTGCCGCCGCAGCCGTGGACGTGCGCACCATATCGCCGAAATCGCTCAGGGCGCTGCCGGGCATAACAGTATCGAGATCGATAATCACCGCAGAACCGTCGGGCATGACCAGCACGTTGTTTATCTTGCTGTCGTTATGAATAACACGCTCCGGAATAACGCCCGCAGCAATAAGCGAAACTATGTGCCCTGCCTTATTGCGCCGACTCTCGACAAACTCAAGCTCATGCGCCACCGACGCTGCACGATGCGCAGCGTCATTGCGAACTGCTTCATCAAGCGCCTTCAACCTGTCGGAAGTATCATGGAAATTGGGCAGCACCTCGTCCAAACGCGGCGGCGGAAAATCAGACAGGTCGTCATGAAACTTGGCGAACGCCCTGCCAATATCGTATGCCTGACGCGGCGAAGAAACGACCTCATTCACAGAGCAGTCGTCATAAAACCTGTACAAACGCCATGGCGGATCGTACCCGATGAAATCAATGGTCGTAACGCCTTTTACTTTTAGGAATTCAGTCACTCTAAGGAGAGTGCGCTTTAGAATTTCCTGTTTTTCTCGATTGAATATATTTGTGTTTACGCGCTGCAAGATAAAACTCCCGCCGCCGCGCGTACTGACCTTGAAGGTGTCATTGATATGACCCGAACCGTACCGCATCACTGCGGTACGGCCGGTCAACCCCATCGACACTAAAACAGCGTCGATTTGTTCAGCGGTAAAAACACCCCGTTCCATTTGGCAAATGAGGAACTTCCGGATTTTATTTTTTCTTCTTTCCCTTGCCGATAACGGGAATCTGTGCCGCCGCAACCGATTGCCCGAGACGGCGCGCCTTCTCATCGGGCATAAAGATGTCAATCTTCTCGGCCCACTCGGGATAGACATCCTTGAGCATTGCCTTGGCCGTTTCAAGTATAACTTCACCGCCAAGCCCAGAGGTAACACGGCCGAGAATCATCATATTCTCATAATCGTAAAACTCGTTATACCACGGAATGGCATGCGCAAGGAAACGGCCCATCTGAATGTAGACCTTGAGAGCCTTCGCATCGCCCTTCTCCATGGCGGCCTGGACAACTTTGAGCCTCTCGGGCAGTTTCATTGACTTGGGGAACTTAAACCCGTACTTTTCGGCGAGCCAATTCACTGCCTGCTGTGAAAACGCCATGGCACCGACACCCGCATCGCCCGACCATTCGCACTTGGGCGCGTTGGGGTTGAAATCCACGGGGGCAAACGCAAGCTCTGAAATGCGGCCCGTCATGCGCCCCTTGGGATCAACATAGCCGACAGCCTCCGAAGACCCCATCGCAACGCCCAATATGCCCTTCTTATTCATTGTAATCATGCCTGCAAGCGCGGTGACATCACCGTCGTTATACACCGCAAACGGGACGCCCCAGTCCTTTTCGATGCGATAGAACATATTCTGCGCAGTCTCGAATTTAGAAGGATTCTTCTCTTTAACCGCACGGAAAAGCGAGGCGAGCCCCATCTTTTGACCGACGAGAACGCCCGCCGTAGAGCCGCCTATCGCATCGACACGCGGAAGTGCAGCAGCCGCCGCCTTGAGCCCCGCAGTAAGCTTTTGATAATGATACTCCGGATCGGCCTGATTGCGCGGATCCCACGGGAACTCCTTCGAAAAGACGACCTTGCCCTTGTTGAGAGCTGAAATCTTGAAATCGCTCGCGCCAAGGTCAAAGCCTATGCGGCAACCGTCGGCGACCGTCTTTACAAGAGCGGGAGTTTCGTTCATTTCGGGCATCTTGTTCATGGGCACAACAACAGCCTCGACAGGACGGCCGTAAATCGAGGTGAAGAAGTCGTAGTCGAATGCACGCGCGCCCTTCTTCGTATATGCCTTGGCGACCGGCTTGACAATGGCGTCGGGACCTGCAAGATAAAGCTTCCAGCCGCCCGCCGACCATACGATAAATTTGGCGATACGCTCAACTACATACGAAACGAACTTGACGGCCTTCGAATCAAGATTCGTTGGAATCGGAAGATCGTAGCGGTAGACTTTCCCGTCTTCGCGCTCCCACGCCACGGCAACCACGTCGGCAGTTTCTCCGATACCTCCGTAAATCTCCCACAAAGCATTCATGGGCGCCATGAACTCAGTATCGCAGCAGCATTTCTTAGCCATTTTTATCTCCTATGTTTAGTTTATATAAAAGCGTTTTAAGCGATTCTACCATATTGAATCATATGCCGCAAGAATTGCGGGCGTCACGTCTTCAAGCGATTCAACACTTGCGCGAATGCGCTCCTCCTTTGGACCGAACGCAATAAACGGAACCGTATTGCGCGTATGATTACGGTCGGACATGCTCTCTATGTTGCCGTGATCGCTCGTCATAACAAGCGTTATGCCGGCGGCCTCGGTAAAACGCACAAGCGACGACAAGAACCGGTCGAATGTACGCAGCACCGCACATGCCCGCCCATAATCCAACGAATGCCCCGCAATGTCAGTCTGAAAGAATTCGTACAGCGTAAAGTCGTTTTCGCGGGCGATTGCAAAAAGGTGTTCGGCGGCGCGCTGCGGCGGAATAACCGGAATGTCAGGATAACGGTCTTGAATCGTCTCGCGTGTCAAATCCTGCATAAGAGCGCGGTCGTCCATTAAATCGTCTACGGTAGTTATTACTTCCGACGTAGTCAAAGCCATTACCGTAGTAACCGACTTATACCGCCTTAACTGCAGTTCTTCTGCGCTCTCAACAAGATAGGCGTCTGCAAATTTAACTTTTTTGCTGCGCTTTCGAAGTTGAAGAAAAAGATTATTCTCTTCGATTATGCGACGCAGTGACGGCCCCGGGAACCCCTCGCAATGCTTCCCCATAGCCTTAGAGCAGTTAACCCCCGTAAACATTGTAGCCTGACCGGTCGCCGACTGCGGCAGCCCGTCAACGTCAAGACAGGCGTCAATCGGCTTTGAATGCCTTTCCATAAGACGGCAAAGCATCGGACAAACTTCGGAATTAACCGGATTGTCCGACGCTGCTTTGCGTATACCGACACCGTCAATAAAAAGGAAAAGTATTTTCAAATCAATATCATTATATCAAATTGACAACATTGAGTGTTAAGATATAATCGCATTTAGCGCAACTTTCTCATTTTACGATCACCGTTAATAGGCTTCGGTCGGTAGGTAAGTCTCAACAACCGCTCCGACCCCGCCAAAGGGGGCGGACCCCCACAAGCTAAAATCAAACCAGCGGGAGAACTACCGTCAAACGGGGCGCATGACTATGCCATGCCGCCCTCATAAGACTTATTTAAGCCAGCCATGGCGCTCCGCAAAATCCATATAGCACTTCCAGTCGTACGGCGTGAGCGCATGCGGTCCTGTGCGCAAATGATACGAAATGCACCCTTGCTGCTGAGGGGTCTCCGGACGCGGGAAGCATTCTGCCACAAGGCCCTTCTTGCCATAAAGTTCCCATGCCGGCGATGCGAGTTTTGCAGACCACCACTCACCTTCAGGACCCGCCCAGCTATCCTTCGTCGCCGAGGCAACGCATAACAAGCGCGGCGCTATGAGCGCAAGCAACTGATGCTGATCGAACGGCGTTGACATATCCCGTCCTTTATATATATTGTAATTCTTGCAAAACCAATACGGGAAACCTTTGATAATCTGGGCTATATGTTCCGAGCGCGGCAAGTCTATATGATTAAGTTTTGCTCCGCTGCATCCCGAATCGTTAGAGCATGCCATGGCAAAACGCCTGTCGGTTGCCGCCGCCCACAACGCCGTCTTGCCGCCGCGGGAGTGCCCGATTACTGCCACACGCTTTGAATTGATCAGAGGCTCGCTCTCAACCCAATCCATTGCTCGGCTCGCGCCCCACGCCCAAGCTGAAATTGTGGCCCATGATTCGTCATTTCGCTCTGACTCGTCCTGGAATATCGAATACACGCCCTGATTGAACCCTACGTTCTTGTCTGCCGAAATGTCGGTATTGCGTAAAACAATCAATGCAAAGCCCCTGTTTACGATATCGGCCATGGGGCAGCGAGAGCTTATGATGTACCCGTCAGAATCCATCTTGGTATATTTCGACAGGCCGACGCATACAAAAGCCGGAACGCTCCCGCCCGTCATCGGAATATATGCGCCAAGCAGAAAAGAATGCCTGCCATTTGGACCGTCAAAAAACACCCTCACCGACTTGCGCAGCACTTTGCCTTCCATTATCCTGTCCTCGCGTTCGGTCTTGAACGAGACACGACCGCGCTCGCCTGACTGCTGCGGCCGCACACCAAACACCTCGCGGGTGAATACGCCTGAAATCTCAGGACTTCTGACTTTCTCCCACTGTTCAACACTCGTAACCGTCGTGCCAGATGCCGTAACCATAAGCGGCGGTACATTCTGCGGCTCGGGTGCCGCATTCAAACAAAGACTTGTGCCGAAAAACAACAGCATAAACATATTTCTGTTCATAAGATTTCTCCTTGTTTGAATTCTCTCAAAAGCACAATCACCCGTCAAGCCTTTTATTGGCAGTGCGCAACATATGGTTGCGATTTTATTTTGTTGATTCATATTAAGATGCGGTGCCGCTTCAGGAGGCGTACGGAGCACCTCCTCGGTCTCTCCTCTTGTCATATTGCAGCAGCGAGATTTCTCATTGCAGGAAGATGCAAACAGACTGGAATGCATCGGCCCGAAGTTTATTTGTATGGAACTAAAAGGACATCAATAAACAAAATAAAGACACACCCGCAGCATATTTAACTTTTATCCGGCATAATATCGCTGACCATCACCTGGAAAAAACCGCTGCTGCCCGACGGTTTCCCGACAACAGGCACAACTCCGGGCTCCTTTGCCCAAACCACTGATTCTACTGTTCCTCGAACGCTCATGGTCTTAACCCCGTAATACAGGCCCGGAATTTTATTTACAACATTTATTCTGACAAAATCGCCTTCGACGGCAAAGCCATCGATTTCACTTATTTGCGGATTTGCCAGATGATTCAGCGAGAGCGTCAATTGCGAACCGATAATGCTCAATGAATAATATTCTGCAAATTCCGCGTAACGCTCACCCCGATACATAAGAACATTATCTGTCACCGCCCATTCATAAATCTCGTTCGCCGGCAGATATATGACGCTCGCGCTGTTGGCCCTTAACATTAAATCCACGTTGTAGCACTCCTCTCCGTCAAGCGTCGGACGCTCTTCCGCCTCGACGAATTCATACGGCCAGCACTTCACTTTCACAACGACGGTTTTCGTGTTCTTGTCTATAGGCACTGTCTTGGACCACAGGTAGGTATACGAGTTAATCTGCCTGTGAAGTTTCCCGCCTTCTATCTGGCCGTACACATCGATCTCATGGACAAATGTAACGCTCTTTGCGCTGTTTGGCAACCACAGAGTGTCGGGCGAAGAATACTCATACGCTGCCGCATATTCATCATCTACATAATATTTTGATTTATACGAGATACCTTCATAGTCATCCACGGCAACGTCAACCGGGAATGAAAACGGGTCTTTGGTCGAAAATGCAATATCATCCACCATGCAATCCCCTCTAAACGCAACACCTTTAAACTCCCATCCGTATCCGTGTCTGTAATCGGCAAGGCTAAAAAACTCATCCGCTATCTCTTTGCCGTCACTTGACATCGCCCGCACAAGTACGCCGTCCACGTAAACCCTGAACACAGGAAGGTCAATCTCCCTGTAAACATTTTTATTTCCCTCCCGCATGTAGGCATCAACCCTCTTTTTGCCCGAGGCAATGGTCAGCCGGTGCCATCCGCCCGGCGTGACATTGGCATTTACCGCTACATAATCGCGGACATCGGTTACCCCCGCTTGATCTCTATCGTAATGACCGGCCGAAATGACCAGATTGGTCACAGGAGCGTCCCCCTCTCCTAAAAATCCGGGCTCAGTCGCCGACAGCGACTCTGTAGCATAAATCCAAACCTTCAGCCTGTCATATCCCAAATTAATATATGGCGGCTCTGCCATTGAATGCATTTGAACCACCATGTCCGCAACAATATCGCCCTCCTTCAATTTTACCGGCTTTACGTTGTTCCCGTTTGACGACTTGTGCACTGTACGCAACAAATACGACATTGAGTCTTCGATGCGCAATACATTAGTATCAGTTGATTCGGTATAAAATACAGGACGCGAAACTCCGGGAGGCAATTCAACCGCCGATTCTAAATTCGTAACAATATAGCTGCCTGCACCGTCAGAGAAGTGCCAGTATACCTCTTCAGAAAAATACCCGTCATCCCCGGTGTAATGCTCCAGAGAACACGATGCGTACCCGTGCAGATATTTCTCAAATGATGTCCCTGAAATAAATTCATTTGTGTTTGCATTCTCCGAATGCAGATGCAGTGTTGAGACCACCGCTACGGCAACTGTTAATTTCTTCATAATGCACCTCCTTTTCTGTACAGCAGAGATGAAAGATGAAATCAAACTTAATTCGCGCCAAACACATCACAATGCAGCAGGATACACACGCATCAGCATTGTACTACGCAAGACCATGCCATGCAAGAAAAAAAAGTTTTATTTGAAAATTATGCGCTTTCCTGCCATATTAAAAGCGCAAGGTAAACAAGAAATGACACAACCCAGACAACGCCCTTCCAGCGCCCGATTGACGCCTGCGATTTCAATGGACCGCGGCCGCACGCAAAAAGCGCGATTGAAAGCGACAGAATAACCATCGCCGGCAAATCACGGGTAAACACCCCTGCTGAAGTTATATTAAACGGTTTTATGACGCCGCTCAACCCGACTACCGCAAGTGCATTGAAAATGTTTGAGCCGACAAGAAGCACAAGCGACGCCAAAACCGATCACAACCATTCCTATTATAAACGGTGGCACGCCAAGATTGGCTGCAAGAGCTCCCGACGCATCAACAAAACGATTGGCACTCCATGCAAGAACCCAGAGTCCGAATGCAATAAATGCTATTGACACAATGAACGGCAAGTCGCTGTACATAACCGATACTCCCTCTATTCCTCCGGATCGTATGTCGCATTTCTTAACAAAATGCGACAACGTGCAAGCCGGCTTTAAGTCTCCTCAGAAAAACAGATATCCTGCCGCCCATGGGCCAAGACGCGGAAGCGTTACATATGCGTCTGCTCCGGCTCTTTCAATTTCAAGCTGAACATCCGCACAATCAAGCGCCGACCAGACTGCCTTCGTAGCCGATGCGGGCACACCTCTCAAACGCATGCGGACAGGCGGAGCATCACCCACCGAGGCGTTGATGAACACTACAGAAGCAAGCGTCCCGTCCTTGCGGACACGAGGCTGCACAAACGAGCGCGTGGGAGTTTCGAGCAAAACGGGAGCACGCCCGTGAGCGACCCAGTCAAAAACGCGGTGCAACTGAATAAGTCTGCCGCCAGAGGATGACCCGAGCGCCCTGTCAAATATCATCTGACCAAAAACGGCGCGGCGCTTGCCTTCGGGCGTCTCGAAAAGATATGCCGACACACCTGGCTTTGCCGCAGCATTCATATCGCTGCAATATTCAGCGATTGCAACAGCACCGCTCGCAGGCTTGAGTATGTACGCACTGCCGTCGATAGGCGTCTGAAGGCCGCTAAAGGACTGATTGATTGAGACGTCCGTGAAACGCTCTCTTAAACTATAATACGGCAGCGCCCCCGTAACAGGAACCTCCGCCAGGCCGATTGACGCGCCATACCCTGCCGAGGCGAACGCGACGGCGGCAGCACCGTCAAGAACGATGTCCTGCCCAAGAAGCTCCGCAACCGCCTCCTTGCCGCCGGCAACGGCAGATTTCACATCGCTTTCCGAAAGAAGGCGGGGCAGCGGCATTGCTCCTTTTGCCCGCGTAGGCCTGAACGGGATGGAGCACGTTCTCATCTGAACATTAGGAAGCCCCGATACGGTATACCCGCTGCGCTCAGCCCCCTCGTTCAATGCGACATAACGTTTCAACATATCGGCATTGCGCGCAATCGGAGCTATAATCTCCTCGCCATACCACTCTGGAGCTTCATAACCGGCATCGAGCGCAAAAACGGAAATGGAATTCATGCCCTGCGCAAGCGCTTCAAGCGCTTCAAGCAGTACCCCGCGCCCCGTGCGGCACCCGAATGAGCGCGGGCACGTCTCGATTTCGGGACATATGCGATCAAGATACGAAGGGCGGCCAATCGTCTCAATCTGCATGGCAAGTATATAAGCCTTGAAAATCTGATTGCGCGGGTCGTAATCAAGATACGCGCCTGCGCCCGGGCGCATGCCGACGGGAAGACCGCTAATCTGATGGGCGGTGTCGTACAGCATGCGATGTTCAGGGAAGCATGCGCCGGGCTGCTGTTGACAAATGCGCGTCTGCGGAGAAACCGATTTCACCGCTTCAGCCACTGTACGGACGATTTCGACCTCGCTTTCAAAAGCAAAGGCGCGCCAGCGGGCTTCCAGCGAAGAATCGTTCTTCATCTCTTCAAGAAGTTGCGTACGCGTACGCGCGCGCCCTTCTTTTGAGGCGAAAAGCGAAAGACAGTAATCGCAATGGCAACCCCAGCCGCTCGATCCGCCTTTCGAATGATGATTGATGATGCGAATATCGTCATCCACCCACACAGAATAAGGCCGCATGGCGGCTGCATACGCTGAAGCCATCTCTTTAAGATACGCAAGAAACCCCTTTGCTCGCGGACAGTTCGTGCCCTTCGATACTGAACCATCGGATGCCGTGTACCCCTGCCATGTCATGCCAGAATTGTCGGCGTAATGAACAAGAGCATCCCCATGACCGATTGTCGCCTGGATCTGCAGCGACGGCTGAATGCCAAGCTTGCGCAAATCTTCAGACGCAATCGCCAGGCGCTTTGCCGCAGCATAATGCTCCTCCATCTTAGGGAAGCATATTCCGGTCGAGAACCACACATCATCAACGCCCGCGCGGTATTTGGCAAACTGCGCAAGCGTAGCCTTCCACACATCCATTGAATCCGTATGCGCCTTACGCAGACGAATCGCCGAAAACGGCACTGAAGACTTCTTCTCTGACAATGTTTCTCCCTGCATGGCGGTCGCACAAAAAAGCGCTACTCCCAGAGACACTAAACCTCTTGGCGGCATTTTATCCTCCTTGTCATTTCATTTTCTGCTTGAAAAACCACCTCAACACAGGCGCATCACGATATACCTGCGCCCATATGCAATGCCCGGCATCAGGATATTCGCGATAATGGGCATTGGAACCTTTCGCCCAGAGCGCGGCGAGCATGTCGCGGGAGCGACAGACGGGCACTGCCGTGTCTGCGCTTCCGTGAAACGTCCAGATTGGAATATGTGCGATCTTTGCCGCCTGCGCTACATCACCGCCGCCGCATATGGGAAGCGCGGCTGCAAATACGTCAGGCCTGCGGGAGATTAAATCCCATGTGCCGTAGCCGCCCATTGAAATACCGGTCACATATATTCTTTTTGTGTCGACTGCCATGTCGCGGAGCTGAACATCCAGCATCTCGAGCAGCAGACCCATCGTGTCCGAGGGCCGCTCCGGCATTTTATGGCCCTTATCTCCCCAATGGACCTCAACCCAGCGCTTGCCTTTCGGAACCTGCCCGGCAATGAGCCTGTAACCCTTCTCGTGCGATTCAAGATAATCAACGAGTTCGCTCACCCCGTGAACAAGCTGCGAACAGTTATTTGCGCCCCGCTCGCCCGCACCATGAAGAAAAATCACCAAAGGAACTTTGCTGCCGTCGGCGGAGGACTTCTGCGCAAGGCGATAGCGAAAGACGCCGCCGTCTGCACCCACAAATTCTTTTGCCTCGGTGCGTCTCGCGATTGCGCTGTTCATGAGACCGCCGTCGGCATTTAATCCCAGCGTAGATGCAAAGGCAAGAATGAAATGAAGCAACAGCCTTTTCAAGATTAAGCCCCCATTTTTTTTGATGATATTACGGTATTCTACCAAATATTCAAACGCCGTTTCAAACAAAAACAGGGCGCAATATTTTATTTGCGCCCTGTTCAATCATACTGCTGAATTACACATCACTTGAAGCGGCACTCAAGAATGCCAGCGGAGAATTTCGGCTGAAGTTTCGCTTTAATGCGAATGGACTGCGGTTTG
>JAZOTG010000203.1:0-9568 GCA_045657505.1 Kiritimatiellia bacterium
GGCAATGTCATTTTTTATCCTTCGGGTCATATTCAGACAGAGTCTGAAAGAGAAGATATCGGCACTCGTCAGCTCGCTTACAATATTTGCGGAGATTTGCCAGGTGGTGTTCGTGTTGTTGGAGTTAGAACGCGCGGGTTGTGGGGGTCGATTTGGTCGCGCAGGGGGCGAGATGCGTCGCCGGCGTTTGTACCGACATTTATCAAGAGTGTTCTTTTGTGGTTCTTCTGGTCGCCGTTCGTCCGCCGCCGCCGCGTTATTATGCATGTTGAGGATATTACTTCTCGCGTAGTCGAGTGGTCTAAACTGTCGCGCTTAGAGTTTAATGCTAAGTTGAATGAGTGGTATAATGCGGTATCATAACTTGGGAATATAAAAGTGAAGTTACAAATAAAAACAGTGCTTGTAATTATGATGATGTCATTATCGCTATTGGCTGACGAGGCAACTCAAATTAATGAGACATGGTATGTCCCAGGATGGATGCGTACGTCTGAACCTGAAGAATTAGCGTGGAACAGTTTTACAAATGTTTTTTCAACTAGCAATAATCATTTTCATAAATGGGATGGCAATCAACTTTGGCCAATAGCGGCGAAGAATGCCGATGCTGAAGCTGAGAAATTGGCAGACGAAATTAAAAAGATGCCGCAAGAGCGCCGCGCGCGTCTTACACTTGTTGGCCATTCCTTAGGCGGGCGCATTGTTGCCAGGACATTATCGAAACTTTCTTTAGATGGGCTTAAGATAAAACGAGGCATTTTGCTTGCGCCTGCAATCCCCGCTAAAGATGGCGACTTAGATAAAATGGGCTTAGGCTCTATTGAGCCAATGATTGTGGTTGCCAATCCCGATGATATTACGCTTAAATATGTTTATGCAGTCGCCGGTGGAGAGAATGGTCCGGCTTACGGAGCGGCAACGGCATTTAAGACGCCTAAAAATGTTAAGGAAATTCCAGTTTCTGTAGATATCGCGAAGAATACTGTTATTGATGCATTTTGGGGGCGGTTTGATGCGGCTAAAGAAATCGCCAATCATCACGCTTCTTTTTATTTTGAGGAATTGTCTCGAGTTTTGAATGGCAAGGAGTCTAAAGGCGTTCGTGTTATGGTGCCGCAAGATAAAATCAATTTTGAATGGAAGGTTATTGATGCGGGTGTATGGTGGGAGGTCCTTGAAGAAAAGAGCGGCTGGAAGTTGGAGCGCAATATTGTAACAGGTCATAGCCGCATAGTTAACCCAGAAAATGTTCGGGTGGCTTGGGGTGAGCGTGAGAAAATGGAAAATGCGTTTAGAAAGGTAAAATCGCAACTTCCTGCAGGCGCTGATGACGAGTAGGCTTGCTGCCAGTCCGGGGAGCTTAAAGCTCCAAAGATTAATGCGAGCTAAAAGATCGGAGCGGAATTTCTTTTCGGCAACGTCGACTGCGAGATCCCGGTTTGTTCCGCAGATAATGTGAAAATCGCTTTGTTCGTCTTTTGTTGCGCTTAAAGGCCGGAAGGTTTTTTCTTCAATTGCTTTTAAGAGCATTGCCTGAGCCTCTATCGGAAGTTCGCCTATCTCATCGAGAAAGAGAATTCCCTTGTCGGCTTCTTTAAGAAAACCGTCATGGTTCGTTTCGGCCCCAGTGAACGCCCCTTTTTTGTAGCCGAAAAGGGCGGCCTTGGCGAGCTCGCCGCCAAGCGTCGCGCAGTTGACGTCAACGAATTTTCCGCTTACTTGGCCGTTGGCTTTTTTAAGTTTGTAGATTTGGTTCGCAAGCTGGCTTTTGCCGGCTCCTGTAGGGCCTGTAAGCAGAATAGGGTCTGAAGAGCGTACGGCGACGCATTCAATAGTATCGATGAGTTTATTGAATGCTTTATTTTTAGTGTCTATGCCTTGCTTTAAAAAGGAGACGTCATCTTGGCGTTCAATCTCAAAGCGTTTTGCCAATTTGTCGTATCGCGAGAGGTCAAGATCAATAATGTTGTGAGCGCCTTTAGGATCGCGAGAGCGTCGTACATGGCCTTCTTTAGGGGATGTTTGTACGAGTTTAGCAGGTAAATGCCGCGATTCAGCGAGCAGAAAGAGGCAGATTTGCTCGACATGTGAACCAGTCGAGATATGAATGTAGTAGTGCGTTTTTTCTTCGTGGAAGCATGGAGACTTAGAGTAGTCGTAGAATTTTTCGTAGACTTCCTCAAAGTCCCATGGGTCCTTAAGTTCGATGATGTCGAATACAACAGTTGTTTCCGGAGATACGCTTTTAATGTCTGCCTTTATTCTCTTGGCGAGATTCATGTGTTGCCTGTCAAAAATTAGATGCAACTCGTCTATGGGTAAATTGTCTTGTTGTACAAGTCCAATCGTAGGGCGCCAAGTGTCCCAACGCCCAGGACCGCTGCCTCCGTGCGCATCCGTATTATATATCTTTGGCACGGAGTTTGCCATATGGTTTGTGTCATCAATGGAGCTCGAGGGAGCAGACGTCTCCAAAACGTCCAGCGCGGGTTCGACTCCCGCCATCCTAGCCAATGAAAGGAGTTTAGTAAATGACAATTGACGGTTCCATCGGTGAGGGCGGCGGACAAGTTTTGCGTACATCGCTTTCACTCGCGGCAATTGCTGGGACGGAAATCGCCATTGAGAAGATTCGCGCAAAGCGTGATAAGCCTGGGCTTAAGCGGCAGCATTTAACTTGTGTAAAAGCAGTAGCGGAAATCTGCGGTGCAAAAGTCTCTGAAGTGACAGTAGGCTCGAATGAACTTGAGTTCGCACCAGGCAAGATTAAGTATGGCAATTACCGCTTTGATGTCGGTACGGCAGGCGGCGTTATAAGGCTTAAGATAAAGCCCTTTAGTGCGGCGAATATGGTTAGGGATTATGCGCTTGACGAATTAGGTGAATATAAAGGCGGCAAAGTCGTCGGCGTTGTTTCCTCTATTCCTCGCGACATTGCAGAGGCGGAGGTTGGAATTGTCGCGAAGAAATTCCGTTCTATCGGGATTAAGAGTGAAATAAGAGAGGTCTCATCGTTAGGTCCTGGCAATTATTGCTATGTGAAGCTTGATTACGAAAGGGCTACGGTAGTCTTTTCTGGAATTGGAACATACAATAAATCCCGCAAGGCGGTAGCGAATGATGTTGTGCAGCAGACAAATGAATTCCTGAAGTCGGGAAAGGCGTGTGAAAAACATCTTGCCGATCAATTGCTCGTGCCAGCGGCTATTTTATTAGAATGTAGGCGGTGGTATTTTGACGAGTTTGAAGATTGGAAAGTTGACGTGCAAAAAGAAACAGAACATTTTAAGACAAATCAGATGGTTATAGATCAGTTCTTATCAGAATAGGAGAAAAATATGAAGTGGGAAAAGTTTGAAGAAGGTTATATGCGGCCTATTAAGTCGTGGTGCGAAAATTGCGAGTATGGGGCTGTCGCGCAGGCGATAAATCTCGCAAAGCATCCGGCACTCTTTGGTCATGTCGCGCTTATGCCCGATGCGCACCAGGGCTACAGCATGCCGATCGGCGGCGTTGTTGCTGCGGATAATGCGGTTATTCCGGCGGCAGTCGGTGTTGATATCGGCTGCGGTATGGTTGCGACTGAGACGGATATTCCAGCCGAGCGATTTGCGGATATGTCGTTTCGCCGCGCATTTCAAGAGAAGTTGAAGGCGCGGATCCCTGTGGGCGAAGGCGTCTCTCATAAGGAGCTTCAACCTTGGGAGGGCTTTGAGTCTTTCATCGATAACAACGGTGAGCGCGCGCTTCTTTGGACGAAGGGTCGGGATCGCAAGAATCTCGGCACATTAGGAGGCGGCAACCACTTTATTGAGCTTCAAAAATCGACGGCGCTTGACGGCTCGGGCGATCCGGATGGTGGCGCAAAGGTCTGGCTTATGATCCACTCGGGCTCGCGCAACATGGGAAAGCGCATTGAAGAGCATTACCATCAGATTGCCGAAAAGATGTGCGCCCGTTATCGCGTTGCATTGCCCGACAAGGATCTGGCGTTTCTTCCGATAGAAGAGGAGGCTGGCCATAATTATTTTACCGATATGCTTTTTGCGCTACGCTATGCGAAGGAGAACCGTCGTCGTATGATGGAAGCGATGAAGGAGTATGAGCTGTTCGCATGGTGCGGGACGGCGGATGTCACGAGTCGCGGCGTCGATGAATCTCACTGTAGAAGAGTGCGATAAGGCGATGGAAGGGATTGTCTGCGAGCGTTGGGGTAAGTATACAGGCTATAGCCGAAAGGTTAAGGGCAGGCTTGATCTCTCCGAAGCGCCGCAGGCTTATAAGGATATTGAATCAGTAATTGACTCAGAGCGCGACTTAGTTGAACCATTGGTCCGTCTCGTGCCGCTCGCAAGCTTGAAGGGATAGAAAGGGATATATCCTTACCACCGCATTTATATAAATCCGGTGGTAAGGATATATCGATTTTTTGGTCAGCGGACCGTGAGCAAAAATGCGGCTGCACAATGCGCATATCGAGAGCGTGAATATAAATCAGAAAACAGGCTCATGGCCATGGGAGTGCTGGCCTATGGAAAAACAAAGTCGTATAAGGCGGCGATGTTTTGCTTGGCGTGAATGATCGCGGCACTGTCGTTGGAGTGCCGCGCAAAACGATAAGCCAAATGCTGACGTATATTGAGAAGCGATGTTCATGCCTTGATGTGTTTTCATCTGCGGTAGATGTCGCTTTGTCGGCAGAGGAACTGTGTAATAGAATGATAATAAGAATACACGTTGAGCCTCAAACAGAAAAGGTAGCTTACAAAGGGATATGTTATTTTCGGCAAGGAGAGAGCGATTATAAGTGTTCTAAAAATTTTCATTTCGCCTGATGGCGTTGGAATTGTTATATGGATGTTACAATTTCGATGAAATTGACAAGCCGTGGTTTTGGGAGACTCAGCATCTTAAAATGAATCAGTAGAACAAATCACATACGTAATAGTCAAAACTGATTTATGAGGTTGATAATCAATAGTGAAGGTGTTATCATACCCTTATGAAAAGAATGAAAATAGCTGTAATGTTAATATCCCTTATGGGAGTGTTTGCCGGGTGTGTAAGTTTAGTCGGGGAAAATATGAGATTGCCAGATAATGCCGTTTTGTTGGACGTACGCCGAAATGATGAGTTTAACGCTGGCCATATTGCAGGTGCTGTATTAATGCCGCATGACACAATCGCCGGGAATATCTGTGAAGCTGTGCCTGATAAAGACGCGCCTATTTTTGTATATTGCCGATCAGGTCGGCGTTCTGCAATGGCGATTGAGGCTATGAAGAAATTAGGCTATAACAACTTAACTGATCTCGGCGGGATGGAAGAAGCTAAAAAGCGTCTTCGCAGATAAGGAGAATATATGTCAAAACACATTTATTCAATTGCAATAGCAATATTTGTGGTTTTATGTTCGCATGTTTTGAATGCATGGATGGATAAGTGGGCGCCTCAAATGAATTGCGAGCCAGTAAAACTTACGGTTCTTTCAACGAATATTGTGACGAGATTTCTTCAGAGGCATTTTGAAGATTATCATTACAGTGCTAAATATGCAGAAGGTGGAGCAATCGATCTTAATCATGACGGAATTACGGACCATTTTTTTATCGTTCCGTGGATGGCGAACGGTTTAGGCGCAAGCGGGTACTGCACGCATTTTATTGTCTCTGATGGCAAAGGCGGCAGAATTGAAAATAATTTGGATTCGTATGGAGCTGAGCTGTCAGATATAGTAAAGATAAATGGGAAAATCTATTTTCGCCATTCTACTTTTTTTGAGCATTTTCAAAAGAGCTCACACAATCATTGGGTGTTTCAGATTTTCTCGTTCGGAAAGGATGGTATTATGCGTAATGCAAATCACGAGGCCGGAGACCATTTGCCTGCAGTAACTGTTTTTTACTCAAATCCCAAATTCAAGCAAATTGAGTTAACAGCATCAGATCGTAAGAATATACTTGACGGGACAAAACCCAAATCAATTAAGTTTAAGGCTAAATAGTTAAAGTATGAATTATATTTTAATCTTTTTAGCAGGTGGTTTAGGCAGCCTATTGCGATATGCGGTCGGAATGCTGCTTCCGGTTTCATTCTTCCCGTGGACAACGCTTGGAGTTAATGTTGTCGGGAGCTTTTGGATTGGAATCTTTTGCGGTTTAGGCGTGAAATTTGGCTGGAGTGACAGTCTGCAGTTGGCGCTTACCGTCGGTCTTTGCGGAGGCTTTACGACGTTTTCGACATTTTCAAGAGAAGCGCTTTCTCTTGCAACATCCGGGCGATGGGGTGCGTTTAGTTTGTATGTCATTGGGAGTTGCATTCTTGGGCTTGCTGCAACGGCGGCGGGTTTCGCCTGTTCGAGAGGATGAGGAATATTGTTGTGAACATGCTGCCGTAACCGCACGCATGCTTGACATCTACTGCGGCGACACCTCGTTTTCTGCTCGTTGGGGCATCTTTGTGGGGCGTTTGTTTTGTGCTTAAAGATGGCGCAGTGCGCTTTGCGGTAATTGCTTGAGATGTTATTTATTTTTGTTCGAAGATTGAAGTGACAAATTGTTGTCTTTCCAACAGTTATGATAATTATTGATTGTATTAGCATTGAAAAAAGCAGTATCATTTCGTCGTCTAACCGGAAGCGGTTTCCGGGGTGACAAAGGTAAAAGAAAGCGGGGTGCAATCATGGAATTCTTTAAGTGTGCAATATGCGGTAAGATTGTGGCGATGGTGAAAGATGGCGTTCCAGATACAGTTTGTTGCGGGAGAGCAATGGCAAAACTCATTCCTAACACGAGCGATGGTGCGGGTGAAAAGCATGTGCCCGTTGCTGTAGTGGCGGGCGATGTGGTTACAGTTAAAGTTGGAGCGGTTGAGCATCCAATGCTTGAGGATCATCACATCGAATGGATTGCTCTTGAGACTTCTTCGGGCAATCAGCGCAAAGTGCTTGATAAGTGTGGCAAGCCAGAGGCAGAGTTTGCGCTGTTGCCAGGGGAGAATGTCTGGGCGGTTTATGAATATTGCAATCTACACGGACTTTGGAAATTGGATATGAAATAGAATTATGTTTTATGGTTGTTCTATATGGGTAATATCCATGTGGCGATTGTACCTACCACCGCATTTATAAAAATGCGGTGGTAGGTGGAGTATTAGCCGAGAAGTTTTATGTCGTCTTCTACGCTCCCTATGCCGGCAATGCCGAATTTGTTTACAAGCAAATTCGTGACGTTTGGCGAGAGGAAGGCGGGTAGGGTTGGGCCTAAGTGGATGTTTTTTACGCCAAGGTGGAGTAGCGCTAAAAGGACAATGACAGCTTTTTGTTCGTACCAGGCGATATTGTAGGAAACGGGGAGCTCGTTGATATCGTTAAGTCCAAACGCCTCCTTCAGATTTAGCGCGATTATCGCGAGCGAATATGAATCATTGCATTGTCCTGCGTCAAGGACGCGCGGAATCCCGTTTATCTCACCCAAATTAAATTTGTTGTACTTGTATTTTGCGCATCCCGCTGTAAGAATGATAGTGTCCTTCGGTAGTTGTTTGGCGAATTCAGAATAGTATTCTCTATTTTTCATTCTTCCATCGCAGCCGGCCATTACAACGAACTTTCTGATCGCTCCTGATTTTACAGCGGCGATAATTTTGTCGGCAAGCGCGAGTACTTGATTGCGCGCAAAGCCGCCTGTAAGCGTCCCTGTCTCAAGCCGGGTAGGCGGAGGGCAATTTTTCGCCTGGGCGATAATCGCCGAGAAGTCTTTCTTTTCTCCGTACTTTCCCGGAATGTGGCGTTCGGGGTTTAGCCCCGCGCTGCCAGTTGTCCAAAGGCGGCCTGAGTATTTCGCATTTTCAAGCGGCGGCACGATGCAGTTGGTGGTCATTAGAATTGGTCCGTTGAAAGATTCGAATTCTTCTCGCTGCTTCCACCACGCATTGCCATAGTTGCCGACGAAGTGCGGATATTTTTTGAATGCGGGATAATAGTGGGCAGGCAGCATCTCTGAGTGGGTGTATACGTCAACACCGGTACCTTGGGTTTGTTCAAGCAGCATCTCTAGATCTGCAAGGTCATGACCTGAAATCAGAATGCCGGGGTTGTTTCTGACGCCGAGATTTACTTTCGTTATTTCTGGATTGCCGTAGCGAGATGTGTTGGCTTTATCAAGAAGCGCCATTGTTTCTACGCCGGCCTTACCTGTTTCCATTGTAAGTGCAACAAGTGAATCAATTGAAAGTGTGTCGTCAAGTGTAGATGCGAGCGCGCGCTGGAGGAATGCGTCAAGTTCGGGATCGTCAAATAAAAGGGCGTTCGCGTGTTTCATATATGCCGCGAGCCCCTTAATGGCGTATGTAATGAGTTCGCGCAAACTGCGGATATCATCGTTGATGTTCAGCGTAGAAAGAATTCCGACAGTTGCCGCTTTGGTTGTGAAGGTTTCTTTATTGTCAGTCCATGTAGCTGCGTCGGGCAGCCTAGTTTTGTCGTTGAGTTTCGACAGGAGCGCGTCTTTTATGATGATGGTTTTCTCAATCGCCGTAGTAATGGCATGGGGGTCGAAGTTGGCATTGGTAATTGTGATAAAAAGATTTTGCGTGATAAGATGGTTTGTCTCCTTGTTGATGGTTTTGCCTTCCTTGCGTAGGCGTGTCGTGATTGCGCATAGCCCTTTAGTTGTCCAGATAAGAAGATCTTGAAGCTGCGCGGTTTCTGGTTTTTTACCGCATACGCCTTGTAAGGTGCAGCCTTTATTGCCGGCCGTTTCCTGACATTGAAAGCAGAACATTTTATTATTCATATTTTTCTCCTTTCGTTTTATATGATTAAAACGAGAGTATGATAACAAAGGAATATAAGTAAGTATGTTGGATAATCAACAAAAAATAAATTATTAAATGTATGTAATGATAATGCCTTTTGACGGAGAAATTTTTCTCTTCAAATGAAGGTGAGTAATATTGGCGGTTAGCAGTTAGTCGTTAGTGATTAGTCGTTAGCGGTTAGTCGTTAGTGATTAGCGGTTAGCGGTTAGTGGTTAGTGGTTAGTCGTTAGTAACTCTAGACTAACAAACTCTAAACTCTAAACTGAAAACTAACCAAGGAGTGAGAGAATGTGTGTAGGATATCCGCCGAGCGAAGCTCGCCGCCGAAGGCGGTACCTAAGGCGGTGGCAACCTAACCCATGCAACGTACGCGAATCAGCGTATGACGCTAAATTTAGAAATCGGCAAAATTTCAAATTAGAAAGCGAAGCGAGTTTTGAAATTGCGAGCGAAATATCAAAATTATGGTATAATGGTGGCGTATTTTGGAAAAAGAAAGATGCAAAGCAGAAGGAAAGTTTATGTTGAAGCGAGCGTGGTCAGTAACCTGACCGCGCGGCGTACGCTTAATATTATTGATCTTGCCAGGCAGGTCGCTACGCAAAATTGGTGGGCTGGCGCATCAGATTGTTATCGCCTTTTTTCTTCACCTCTTGTTGAACGTGAGGCTCTTAGAGGTGATAAGGACGCTTCTTTCCGGAGAATGGAAATTTTGCGAACGCTTGAAAATTTACCGATTACTCGA
>JAZOTG010000204.1:0-8896 GCA_045657505.1 Kiritimatiellia bacterium
TAAGCCCGCTTGGCCTCCGACTTTTTACGAGATGCCGTTGGACATTGACTACAACGCGCGGCCCTATAAATTGAAGGCTGGTCTTTGCGAGCTTCCCGAGGTGTCGCCGGACGGCCTTGATTATACGTTTAGAATGACCGCAGACGCCCCTGTCAACGCTCACGATGTAAAACGGAGCCTTGACAGGCTGTGCGACAGGACGAACGCCTCCCCGGGCGGCTGGACGGTTAAAAACGTCAAGAGTGTAACGGTCATCGACGCCAAGACGCTCCGCGAAAGGCTGGGCAGGCGTCAGCATGTTTTCCCGTGGCTTACCGCAATGTCGTATTTCGGCGTGGCAGGTCCGAACGGCGAAACGACGGGGCCATACAGGCTTAAATCGTGGTGGCGCAATCACGAGCTCGTTTTCGAGCGCGATCCGAAATGGCGCGGCTGGGCGAAGATGCCGCCGGCCGAAGGCGAGAGCTATGACGAGATACGCTACATCTCGGTGAGCGATGTGACCACCCAGTGGCTGATGTTCCTTAAAGGCGAGGTCGATTTCCTCGGCGAAATCGCGCGCGACAACTGGGGCGCGGTCATGAACGAAAAGGGCGAGCTTGACGAATCGCTCAAAGCCCGCGGCTTCAAACTTCACGGCGGGAAACCGGCCAACGAGATCCGCTACATCGGAATGAACATGAACGACGCGCTTCTCGGTAAAAACAAAAAGCTCAGGCAGGCGCTTTCGTGCGCATTTGATTTTCCGACCTGGAAGCTTTTCTACAACAACAGCGTAAGCGCGGCGACGGGGCCGGTGCCGTCGACGGTCGAGGGCCATCTTTCCACACCCTTTGAATATTCATACGATCTTGACAAGGCGAAGCGGCTGCTTGCGGAGGCAGGTTATCCGGACGGCATCGATCCGGCGACGGGGCGCAGGCTTGTCATATCGCTTTCCATCGGCCGCCCGACGCAGGACAGCCGCGAGGCAGGCGAATTGATAGCAAGCTTCTTTGCGAAGATTGGCGTCAAGCTCGAGCTTAAATTCCAGACATGGCACGCCTTTCTCAATTCCGTCAACAAGGGGAATGTTCAGCTTTACATGCTGGCGTGGGTTGCCGACTATCCCGACCCGGAGAATTTCCTGCAGTTGTTCTACTCAAAGAACAAGAGTCCGGGGCCCAACCATTCGTGCTACAACAATCCCGAGTATGACGCCTGTTACGACAAGGCGATGTCGGCGCATACGCAGGAGGAGCGCAATGTCCATTGGAAGAGGTGCCAGGAGATTGTCCGCGAAGACTGCCCGTGGATATACACCCACATTACAATGAATTACACTCTTGTTAATCCCAGAGTGGGCAATTATGTGCCGGGGGATTTCCCTTACGGACATGAGAAATATTACAGGGCTCTTGACAAATGAAGTCTCTTTACATAGAACGCTCTACCGACAGGGCTTCGGTGGCGATGGTCGAGGACGGGCGTGTTATCGCCGAGGCGGATATTTCGTCGGGCCCCGGCGGCAATGGCGTCTGGGCCAGGCAGGTGCGCGATTTTATCGCGCAGGCCGCAATTGACGAAATCGTGGTCGGAACGGGCCCCGGCTCGTTTGCCGGCATCAGGGCGGCGCTTGCATTTGCGCAGGGTTATGCGATCGGCTCCGGGTGCCGCGTTAGAGGCCTGCCCTCCGCCTGCGCCTTTGCCCCCGAATGCGGTCCGTGCGCCGTTGTCGGCGACGCGCGGCGCGGCAAATACTGGATTGCGCTTTTTGAAGGTGTCAGGCTTGTCGTCCCCGTTTTTCAGGTGGAGGCGGACATTCTCGCAAAGCGCATTCCGCAGGGAGTGAAGGTTTACACTCCCGATGCGGCAAGGATAGAGGCGCTTCTCAAGGAGACGTTCGGCGATAATTACGGCGGTGGCGTCGTGCCGTGCGCGTCGTCTCTCGCCCGCACGGCGCTGGCCAATCCCGGGCTTCTTGTCGACGAGCCTCTTCCCGTGTATTTGAATCCCGCCGTCAGGGATTGAGGTTTTGGATTTTTGATGTACAATTAGTATGAATGCTCGGGTAGCGCGGCAGAAAAGAAAAGGGAGGATAAAATGAATGTAGTAAGTTTAGTCGGCCGTCCAAATACTGGTAAAAGCGCTCTTTTCAACCGCATTGCGAAAAAACGTGTTGCGATTGTCTTTGATCAGCCTGGCGTCACGCGCGACAGGGTGACGCGCGAGGTGGAGTCTCACGGCCGCCGGTTTATGCTGGTCGATACCGGCGGTATAGCCTTTGACAAGCGTGTCACGCGCGACCCCCTCGACGAAGAGACCCGCTCGCAGGCGGCGCTTGCGGTGGAAGATTCGTCGGTGTGCGTCATTGTTGTCGATGCGCGCGAAGGAATTACTCCGCTTGACGCCGAGGTCATAAAGCGCGTGAGAGAATCGGGCGTGCCGTGCATGATTGCCGCAAACAAGTGCGATACTCCCGACGAGGACTGGCGCGCGCACGAATACGACCGTTTTGGGCTTGAGGTGTTTCCCGTTTCGGCAGAGCATTCGCGCGGCGTGGACGCTCTGCTTCAGCGCATAGTCGGCGGTCTGCCTCCCGTTGACGCCGAGGAGGCGGCGGCCAAGCGTCCGCTCCGTGTCGCGATAGTCGGCAGGCCCAACGCCGGCAAGAGTTCATACGTGAACAGGCTGCTCAAGGCTCCGCGCGTTATCGTCTCCGAGATACCGGGCACTACACGTGATGCCGTGGAGGTGCCGTTCACGATTGGCACGGGGCCCGATGCGCGCCGCTATATGCTTGTAGATACTGCGGGTATGAAGCCCCATACGAAGATGTCCAAGACATCAGTCGACAACTTTTCGCTCTTCCGCTCGGAGCAGGCGATTGAGGAGGCCGACGTCGTTCTTCTTGTCATGGACCCGGTGCTCGGTCCGACGCTGCAGGACAAGCGCATCGCGGGCAAGATACTCGAGGCTAACCGCAGTTGCGTCGTGCTGATGAACAAGTGGGACCTTGCGCAGGAGCAGGGCATTACCGAGACAAAGGCGACGGAGGCGTTGCGCTCGATGATGCCGTTTCTTAATTTTGCGCCGGTTGTATATTGCTCGAACAAGTCGGGGTACAACATCCGCAGGACGGTCGAGGCGATCGACCGCGCCGCGGCCTCGGCGTGCGAGCGCATACCGACGGGCATGCTGAACAACGTGATCGTAAAGGCGACAAAGAAGACGCTTTCGCCGATGATGAAGGGAAAGCGCCTCAAGATTTACTACGCATTGCAGGTTTCGACAAATCCGCAGACGATTCGCCTGTTTGTGAACGACCCCAAGCTTGTCACGCCGGCATATTTGAGTTACATCGAGAAGAATATACGCGCGCGCTTCGGCCTTGAGGGCGCCCCTCTGCGCCTGTTCCTGAAGGCGCGTTCGCGAAAGACGGCATAACATTGACTTGGCGTGCCGAATAAGAGTAAAATATCGGGAACAGAAAGATTATCAAGATGAAGCAGATCGGAGTAGGTATAGTAGGTTTCGGGACCGTCGGCGCAGGAGTCGCCGAGGGTCTTCTGAAGCATC
The DNA here is from genome assembly GCA_045657505.1 of Kiritimatiellia bacterium. Classification (GTDB taxonomy): domain Bacteria; phylum Verrucomicrobiota; class Kiritimatiellia; order RFP12; family UBA1067; genus UBA1067. The sequence continues at coordinate 3,559 of JAZOTG010000204.1, forward strand.
GTGAAGTTATGGCCAAGCGTCTTGGTGTCGATATCGTGCTCAAAAAAATCGCCGATCTCGACATCACGACCGATCGTGGAGTGAAACTCGATGAAGGGATGCTTACGACCGATGCTCGCAGTGTTGTCGAAGACGATTCGGTGCAGATTTTTGTCGAGACGATCGGCGGCACGGGGATTGCCAAAGACCTCGTTCTCGAAGCGTTGAGCAGAGGCAAGAGCGTCGTGACCGCCAACAAGAAGCTTCTCGCCGAGTACGGCAAGGAGATTTTTGACGCGGCGGCGAAGAACAATGTCGATATTTATTTCGGCGCGTCGGTCGGCGGCGGCATTCCTATTATCCGCGTGCTGCGCGAAGGTCTTTCGGGCAACGATATCGAGTCAATGCACGGCATTCTTAACGGCACCTGCAATTATATTCTCACGAGGATGGAGTGTGAGGGGCTGCCCTTCGACACCGTGCTGAAAGACGCTCAGAAGCTCGGGTACGCCGAGGCCGATCCGTCTCTCGATATCGACGGCTTTGATACCGCCCACAAGGCCTGCATTCTTGCAACGCTTGCCTTTGGCTTCCAGCCGAAGATGCAGGACATCAAGGTAGAGGGCATCCGCGGCCTTGCCGGCGAGGATGTGAAGTACGCCGCCGATTTCGGCTACCGCATCAAACTTCTTGCGAGCATCGTCCGCCACGGCAGCGATGTCGCAATCGGGGTGCACCCGACACTCGTTGCGTTCTCTCATATGCTTTCTAATGTGAACGATTCGTTCAACGCCGTCATGCTCAAGGGAGATATGAGCGATTACACGATGTATTACGGCCGAGGGGCGGGCCGCGCTCCGACGGCGTCCACTGTAATCGGCGACATCGGCGATATTGCAAGGAATCTCGCCCACGGGCAGACGCGTTACAGGCGCGGCGCCCCCGATTATGCCGAAAACGAGGTTCGCATTCTCTCCGACGGCGATGTTTCGTCAAAATTTTACATTCGCTTTCAGGTGGCCGACAAGCCGGGAGCGTTTGGAACTATCGCTTCCATACTCGGCAGGAACAACGTTTCGATTTACGCGGCCTCGCAGAAGGCGTGCGGCGATGGTGTAGGCGCTGTGCCCGTTGTGGTCGTTTCTCATATGGCGCGCACGGCCGATCTCGACAATGCGCTTGCCGAAATCAAGTCAAGCGGCGTAATCGACGGTGAGCCGGTGGCTCTTCGCATCCTTTAACAATTAAACGGGATTTCAGATGAAGGTTTGTAAATTCGGCGGAAGTTCGTTGGCTAACGCAGCGCAGCTGAACAAAGTGATGGATATCGTGCTTGCCGATCCGTCGCGGCGCATTGTGGTGGTATCGGCTCCCGGCAAACGTCATTCGCAGGACACAAAGGTAACCGACCTTCTCATAGCATTGGCCGAAACGGCGCTCAAAGGCGAGAATACCGACAGGCAGTTCGGTGCTGTGGTCGAGCGTTATGCCGAGATTGCGCAGGAATTGCATTTGGGCGAAGAGATTGTCCGTACAATCGAGATGGACATTATGGACCGCCTGTCAAAAGTTGCGGCCCTTGAGCCGGCGGAGTTCGTCGATTTGATGAAGGCGTCGGGCGAAGACAATAATGCAAAACTCGTCGCGGTCGCTTTCGCTTCGCGCGGCAAGAAGGCGCGTTACGCCAGCCCGAAGGAGACTGGAATGGTCTTGACGGGGCCTTTCGGAGATGCGACGCTCGACCCTGCGAGCTATGCCACGCTGTCGCGGGCGTTTTCAAATTTCGAAGGGCTTGTTGTGTATCCCGGCTTCTTTGGGTACACGAAGGACGGCAAGGTGGCCACCTTCCCGCGCGGCGGCAGCGACATTACAGGTTCGATTCTTGCCGCAGCCGTCTGCGCCGACGTGTACGAGAATTTTACCGATGTCGATTCGGTTTATCCTGTCGACCCCCGTCTGGTGCCGGAGGTTTCGGAAGGCATCGACACAATGACATACCGCGAGATGCGCGAGCTTGCATACGCGGGCTTTGGGGTTTTTGCCGATGAGGCGGTGATTCCCGCTGTGAGGGCGCGCATACCGATCAATATCCGCAACACCAATCATCCCAGCGAGCCCGGCACGATGATTCAGCAGTCGCGCCGCATTGTTCCGGGCACAGTTGTCGGAATCGCCGCTGAAGACAATTTCTGCAACATTGTCGTTGAAAAGTATTTGATGAACCGCGAGGTCGGCTTCGGCCGCCGCCTGCTGCATGTGCTTGAAGAGGAAGGCATTTCATACGAGCATATGCCGTCGGGCGTTGATTCGCAGTGCATAGTCGTAAAGGGGCAGTGCCTTCCGAAGAGCAAGGAGCTCAAGGTTGTTCAGGCCATCAAGCGCGAACTCAACCCCGACTATGTTACCGTCGAGCGCGATATTGCGATTCTTATGGTTGTAGGTGAAGGCATGTGCTACACTCCGGGCATGCTTGCAAAGGCGTGCCTGGCGCTTGCGTCCGCCGGCATCTCCATTTCTATGATTACGCAGTGCTCGAGCGAAGTCAGCTTCATGATTGCAATCCGCCAGCAGGACAGGGCGGCGGCGGTGCGTGCGCTCTACAAGGCGTTTTTCGGCAAGTCGTGATTAACAAGGTGCGGCGCGATGGATGAGATTGATTTCGAGAGCGATACATTTGACGATATCGTGGCCAAAGACAGGCGCTATGATGCAAAGGCATATGCGCTGTTGATGGATGTGATACACTTCCTCGGCACCGAAGGCAGCCATTTCAGTTCGTTCGATATTCTTGAAGAATTCAAAGAGCGCGCACTCGATCAATACGGGCCGATGGCGTATACGGTTCTCACCGAGTGGGGGCTGTCCAAAACCGAGGACATTGGCGAGATGATGTTCAATCTTGTCGAGGCCCACCGTGTGCGCAAGGACGAGGGCGACACTCCCGAGAGTTTCAGCGGCGGGTACGATTTTAAAAGCGCTTTTGAAGGCCCGTATTCCCTGTAGGGATGCGGCGGCGGTTTGGGGGCACAATGACGAGGCTTGAGCAGTTTGGATGGCGCGGTACGGTCGAGTCTGGAATAGGCAGGATTGTCAGTTCGCACGGCGATTATTACCACCTCGTGTGTAATGAGACCGGTGGCGAAATAATTGCGCGAAAGAAAAAGAGCGCGTTCTCCAAGCGGGTCGAGACGGTGCGCGATACGGGGGCGGTGCGCAAGGTGGAGCGCGGCGAAATAGGCGCTGAGCAGCTTCGTCCCATCACGGGCGACTTTGTAAGGTTCAGGTACAATGCGCAGGGCGAGTCCATGATAACGGAACTGCTGCCACGCTTTTCGCATTTTGAGCGTAAAGACCCCACGGCAAAGCGCAAGTCGCAGACGCTTGCCGTCAATTTTGACACGCTCTTCATCATGATGTCGCTCAATGAAGATTTTTCCACCGCAAGAATCGACCGTTATTTGACGCTCGCCGAGGACATGGGCGAAGCAGAGGCCGTGGTGGTGCTCACCAAGATGGATCTTCGCGAGGAAGGCGATGAAGAATATATTCAAGAGCTCGTCGAGACGATTGACGGGCGCGCGGAGCTGTTGCAGATTTCGGCTCTGACGCAGGAAGGCATGGACGGTGTGCTCAAGTATGCGCGCGCGGGCCGCACGCTCGCATTTATCGGCAGTTCCGGCGTCGGCAAGTCGACGCTGCTCAATACATTGGCGGGCGAGGAATGGGCGGCGACGCAGGAGATACAAGAGTGGAGCGGCAAGGGGCGCCACACTACGACGTCAAGAGAGCTTGTGATGCTTCCGTCGGGTGCGATGATTATAGACACTCCCGGAATACGCGAGATCGGCATTCTTGGCGAAGAAGATTTTAAGCGGCATAAAGGAGAGTCGACGCACCGCTGGAGGAAATGAAGGTGAAAAGTTTTTTCACGTATATACCGTTTCTGTTTTTTGTGCTTTTGATGCTAATCTTTATTGCGCCGTTCAGACTGCGTACGCGCACTAAAGCGATATGGGCGATGGTGCTTCTGTTTTGCGCGTCAAAGTTTGTTTGCTTCAATGCCTTTGGGGGCGATGCTTTTGCACCTAATCTTCCCGCCGCGGTTGTGCTGGGTTGGGGCTGGTTGTATTTTGGAATGTGCATCTTGCTTGCTCTTGCATGTGTGCTCGCGCCTGTCAGGGTGCTGCTCCATTGTTTTGCGCGCAAGGCGCCGCCGGCAAAGGTTTGGCTTGTCGGTCTGCCGGTTATTTCATGGGCGATTGCCGCGGTGGGCGTTTACAACTCGGTTAAGCCGCCGGAAGTGAAAGAAGTGCTGATAGCCTCCGAGCGCGTGCCGGCATCTCTCGATGGCTATAAGATAGCTCATGTGAGCGATATGCATGTAAGTTCGTCGCTGCGCAGGTGGAGGACAGAGGAGATTATCCGCCGCGTTAATGGCGCGCGGGCCGATGTAATTTGTTTGACAGGCGATTATGTAGACGGGATGTGCCGTCAAAGGAAGGCTGATTTTGCCCCCGTCAGGAACCTGAAAGCCAGGGACGGCGTTTATTTTGTTTCCGGTAATCATGAGTATTACATTGACAGTGCAGAGTGGCATGCACTCTTTAAATCCTGGGGACTGCAGTTTTTGAACAATAAAAGCGTGTCGCCTCGCAAGGATTTGCTGATTGGCGGCGTTAGCGATCCTGCCGCGCTTCGTCATTATTTTTCGCCGCCCGACCCATCGCAGGCGCTTTGCGCTGCCACGAATGGCGAATTTAGGGTGCTTCTTCAGCACAGGCCGCATATTGACTACGCGGGCATGTATGGCCGGAATTACAGTTACAAGTGCGATTTGCAGCTTTCGGGGCATACGCATGGCGGTGTGATGCCCATTATCGGCAAACTCGTTGGGCGTTATAACAATGGGTATGTCGGTGGCTTGTACAGGGAATCTATCGGAGGCTTTACATATGTCTCGTCTGGGGCGGGGCAATGGGCTGGCTTTCCTGTTAGGTTTTTTAATGATTCCGAGATTACTGTTCTGACGCTTAAGCATATTCCATAGGGACACGCTCTTATTTTTGGGGGAGTGTCCCCAAGTGTTTGTCTGATTTTTGGAGAGTGTCCCTAAGAGATTTTGGGGACACTCTCCATTTTTTTTTCAAAATTTTTGATTTTTCGCGTAAGATTTCTGTGTAAATGCGTAATATCGATATAGAACTTGAAGTACGTATACATAAAATCACAGAAAATGAGCGTAAATACAATTTTTAGTAAATTTTCGTTTAAAAACGTTTTGCGGCTGTGGGGAGTGCCCCCAGGGAGATGGGGGCTGAATTGCCATGGCGCGAGGGGAGTGTCCCCAAATTTTTGGGGG
>JAZOTG010000205.1:0-3886 GCA_045657505.1 Kiritimatiellia bacterium
GGGCTCGATTGAAATGCCTCAAGGTATAGGTTATTTTACCGACCCCGTTCTTTTCCTCGGCCATTCATTCAGTGTTAATGCGTTTGACGCCGCCGCTTCGTACGACGAGGTCCGTATCTGGAACGGCGTACTCAGCGAAGATGAGATGGCGGCGAGTGCGGCCGCCGGCCCCGACGCTTTTGTCCGTACGCGCAACGGTGTGGCGCAGTTTGCGAAGAGAGCGCCTAAGCGCAAGGTGCTGCCAAAGCAGCAGGAACGCAAGCCGGTGAGGAGTTTGCGCATTATGTCGTTCAATGTCCGTTATTGCTACAATCATGACGGCACCATCATTCCTGAGCGTACGGCAGACGCGATTAACGCGGAGAAGCCCGATTATATAGCAATTCAGGAAATTCAAAACAGTAACCGAAAGCCGATAGCCAGAGCGCTTGCCCGTGAAACGGGCATGCATTTGTTCTGGAGCAATGACGAGGCTATTCTTTCGCGTGAGCCTCCATTGTCGACAGAAACAGTTCATATCGCCAACGACAGCTATAAGCGTGTTGTCCAGTTTGCCGAGTTCAAGCATTTCATAATTGCCAATACGCATTTCGGTCTTACCGCCGCATCTGTCGCAAATTCGCTTCCTATAATCAAAGACGCCTTTAAGAAATATAAAAAACCGATTCTTTTCATGGGCGATCTGAATACCGGGCCGACATCCGCGAATATGCGTGAAATGCAGACGTTCTTGACTTTTCTGACGCCGTTGAGCAATGTTATCACATTCCATGGCGTTCATGGCAAATCAAGGGCTCTTATTGATTATATTGCTATAGACACGAATAATAAAGACGCCTTCAAGGTTGTCAATGCATATGTCGTCAATGACAGGAAAACATCAGACCATGCGCCTGTTGTCATTGACATCAAGAGAAAATAAAATTTGTCTTTTGACAAAAACGCAATGGGTTTGGTAAAATATACGGCAATTTTTAGGTAAAATTTGAGGTGCTAAATGAAAGAAATTACAGGTGATTTGGTTGCCCGCGGTTGCAAAATCGCGCTTGTGGTAAGCCGTTTCAACAGTTTTCTGACAGAACAGCTGGTCAAGGGGGCTGTCGACGCGTTTTGCCGTATGGGCGGCAATGAAGACGACCTGACGCTTGTTCGCGTTCCGGGTGCGTATGAAATTCCCGTGGTGGCCGATTCACTTGCAAAGGGCGGCGCCGATGCTGTCGTCTGCCTCGGAGCCGTTGTGCAGGGTGCAACATCCCACGCCTCGCTCATAAATTCTGCGACGACCGAAGCTTTCAGCAGGATTTCGCTCAAGACCGGCGTTCCCGTTCTCGACGGTATCGTTACTGCCGAAAATCTCGAGCAGGCTGTTGAGCGTTGCGGCACTAAGCAGGGTAACAAAGGCTTTTCTGTTATGCAGTCTGCAATTGAGATGGTAAATGTCCTCAAAAACGTGCGGGCTTGAAATCTGTAAATTCGTTTAAAAAGAAAGAGAGAAAATAAAGTGGCTAAAGAAGTTAAGAAGGTTGCGTTCCTCACAGCTGGCGGTCTTGCTCCGTGTCTCAGCTCCTCGATCGGCTTTTTGATCGACGAGTACAACAAGGTTGCTCCCGGCGTCGAGATGATTGGATATATCAACGGCTATATGGGGCTTCTCAAAGGCGAGTCCATCCCTGTTACCGATGAGGTGCGCAAAAACGCTCTTATTCTTACCAAGCATGGCGGTTCGCCGATTGGCAATAGCCGTGTAAAACTTACCAATGTCAAGGATTGCGTCAAGCGCGGTCTCGTCAAGGAGGGTGAAGATCCCCTTAAGGTTGCCGCCGATCAGCTCGTCAAGGATGGCGTCGATGTCATTCACACAATCGGCGGTGACGATACAAACACGACGGCTGCCGATCTTGCGGCATATCTTGCCGAGAACAACTATCCGCTCATCGTAGTCGGTCTCCCCAAGACGATCGACAATGACGTCTACCCCATCAAGCAGTCGCTCGGCGCGTGGACGGCGGCTGAAGAGGGCGCTAAGTTCTTCATGAATGTTGTTAAAGAAAACAGCGCCAATCCCAGGGCGCTTACGATTCATGAGGTCATGGGGCGCAATTGCGGTTGGCTTACGTACAAGACCGCGCAGTACTACCGCAAGATGCTCAAGCGCACCAAGTTCCTTCCCGGCTTCAATCTTACTCTTGAGCGCCAGGATGTGCATGCCGTTTACGTTCCCGAGTCCCGTATCGATTTTGAAGCTGAAGCGGAGCGTCTCGGCAAGATCATGGACACGGTCGACAGCGTTAATATCTTTATTTCCGAAGGTGCCGGCGTTGCCGACATCATCAAGGAGATGGAGCGCCGTGGCGAGGTGGTGCCGCGTGACGCGTTCGGCCATCCCCGTCTCGACAAGGTCAATGTCGGCCAGTATGTCGGCAAGCGTTTCGGCGAGATTCTCGGAGCCGAGAAGGTTCAGGTCTTCAAGTCCGGTTATTTTGCCCGTGCCGCAGCTCCCAACAAGAAGGATCTCAAGCTCATCGAGAAGTGCGCCCGCAAGGCTGTCGAGTGCGCGCTTGGCGGCGAGAGCGGAGTCGTCGGCCCCGACGAGGACAACGGCGCAACCATCCGCGCGTGCGAGTTTACGCGTATCAAGGGCGGCAAGCCGTTCAACGTGCGCAAGGGTTCGTTCCGCAAGATGCTTTCCGAAATCGGCCAGCCCAATCCGAGAAAGAAGCGCACAGCCAAGTAAGGCTTGGATGACATAAGAGTCTAAATATGACAGGCATAGAGAGACTCCATGAAATAATGACCCGTCTGCGCGATCCGCAGACGGGTTGTCCTTGGGATAGAGAGCAGACTTTAGAGTCGCTCAAACCGTGTCTGCTTGAAGAGACGCACGAGCTTCTTGCGGCGATGGACCGTCCTTCCGACAAGGCGAACTACATTGAAGAGCTTGGAGATGTGCTTCTGCAGATTATGTTCCAAAGCGTCATGGCCGAGGAAAGCGGCAGCTTCTCGTTTGACGATGTGGCCAATGCCGTTTCAGATAAACTTGTTCACCGTCATCCTCATGTTTTCGGCGATGTCGATGCCAAGGACTCTGCCACGGTGCTCAGGAACTGGGAGCAGATTAAGCAGCTTGAGCACAAAAAGAATACTCGCCACAGCGCGCTTGATGGCGTGCCGTCTGCGCTGCCCGCTCTTTTAAAAGCCCAGCGCACCCAGGAGAAGGCCGCTCGCGTGGGGTTTGACTGGCAGGATGCTGCAGGGCCCATGGAAAAGATTTCCGAAGAGCTTGGCGAGCTTAACGCCGAGGTCGCTGCCCGGAAAAGCAAAAAGCCGTGCGATTCACAGCGTGTCAAGGAAGAGTTCGGCGATTTGCTCTTTGCCGTATGCAATCTTGCAAGGCATTTGGGCATTGATGCCGAAAGTGCGCTTGAACTTTCCACAAGCAAATTTTCGCGCCGTTTTCGGAGTGTAGAGGCAGAGGTCAAGCGGGCCGATTCCGACATGAAGGACATGTCGCTTGAGCAGCTTGATGCGATCTGGGATCAGGTGAAGGCGCGTGAAGGTTGAGATAATCAATCCCCACGGCTTTTGCGCCGGGGTAAAGGGGGCTATTGACAAGGCTCTTGCCATAGCCTCGGTGCACAGGAAAGTGTATTGCCTTCACGAGATTGTACATAACGAAATAGTTATTGCAGACCTGCGCGGCAGAGGCTTTATCTTCGTCGAGTCGCTTGATGACGTGCCGGCGGGCGAGACGGTGCTTTTTTCAGCCCACGGGGTAAGTCCGCAAGTGCGCAGGACGGCTCTTGAGAGGCGCCTTAATGTTGTTGACGCCACGTGTCCGTTAAGTCGGATCGTAGCCATGTCGATCTGTGAGCCAAGGAGTTGTACC
>JAZOTG010000206.1:0-7883 GCA_045657505.1 Kiritimatiellia bacterium
ACCCAGTCCCAGATTGCCGCGCCGAGAATCACATCTGACGACTCGATTGCGTCTTGATAATCCTTGAGATTGCCCATGGCGTTGCACATGTTATGCGCGTATTCTGAAATGTAAAACGGCTTCTTTGCCTTGCTGTCGGAAGCTTTCCACTTAACCCAGTCGACACCAGGATACTGGTTTGAATCCATATCGACGACTGAATTGTCGCGCTCATACTGCAACGGGCGCGTGGTGTCGATCTTGCGGATCGCATCGGCCGCCGCCTGAAAATTCTCGCCGGGTCCCGCCTCGTTGCCAAGACTCCACATCGTCACGCACGGATGGTTGCGGTTGCGGCGAACCATGTCGACATTGCGCTGAACGGTGGCCTTCTGCCAGCTCTTCACATGAGAAAGCGAGTCTTTGCCGTAATAGTAGCCGTGTGATTCGACATTGGCCTCGTCCATCACGTAAATGCCGTAAATATTGCAGAGATAATAAAAGTAATCATCTTGCGGATAATGCGCATTGCGAACATGATTTATATTCGCCTCCTTCATCATCTTAATATCCTGAAGCTGACGCTCGCGCGGCACAAAGTGGCCGTACATCGGATCAGTCTCATGGCGGTTGACGCCGCGAAGTTTAATCTTCTCGTTGTTGAAGTAGTAGCGTCCGTTGCGGATTTCCGAGACGAAAAACCCGACAATTGCCGAAACGTATTCATTGCCGTTGTTCAGAACTACTTTATAGCAGTTGGGCTGCTCGGCGCTCCAAAGCTTTGGAGACTTTACAGAGAACACGCCGCCAAGCCCCTTGAAGGAACCGGCAGGCAGCTTTTTGATATCGATCTTATTGCCGCGAAAATCATAAAGCGACACGTCAAGTTCATTTGCAGCGCCTACCAAATCGGCATTTACCTGAAGCGTCCAATCGCCCTTCAGGTTATTGCGGTCAATCGGCAGGGCGGTGACGTAAAAATCGCGAATGCGGGACTTGGGGCGGGCTAACAGCCATGTGGAGCGGGCAATGCCCGAAAGACGGAACATATCCTGATCTTCAAGATAAGAGCCGTCGGAATAGCGGTAGACCTCGAGCGCAACGACATTCTCGCCCTTCTTGAGAAATTTTGTCACATTGAACTCGGCAGGATTGCGGGAATCTTTAGAAAAGCCCGCGTACGCTCCGTTGACCCAAAGATAGAAGAACGAGTCAACCGCATCGAATTTAAGAAACACATCCATTCCATCCCACGACTCTGGAACGGAAAAACTGCGGCGATACGAGCCCACCGGATTGCGGGCGAGATATGCCGTCCAGTTTTTAGGAGGCTCGCCCATCACATCCGGTTGAGCACGTTTGAAGGGATATGTCTGATTGACATAAATCGCCGTGCCCCAGCCGCCTTTGCCGTTTGCGCCAAAAGCCTGCCACGAGCACGGTACTTTAATAGTCGACCACCCGGAAACGTCGTATGACGGATTTTGAAAACCGACTGGACGCTTTGACGGATCGGCGGCCCAGTTGAACTTCCAATCAGTGTCGGAATCAAGCGTAATCGTCCGTTCTGAAAACTCAGGAAGAATCTTCAACGCGCTTTCAAGCTCATCAAAACTTGAAAACGCCGCTCGACGCTCTTCCCGGCCGAATGAAAGGTTTTCACATTCCTTCCATTCCTTCCCTGTGGGTTGAGCAGCAAAACCTCCCGCCACCGTTGCGATTACACAAGCCGTCACTAATAATCTGGTCACGTCTATTGCCTCCGATACAAAACTCTTAAATCAATCAGCCAGCACCACCTTGGGGGCCAAATCTTCAAACCTGTGGAATGAAGCAGAATACCCGCTCTTGGCCTTTGCAAGTTCGGCGTAGAGGCTTGGATATTTCGCTTCAAGCCAGTAATCAAGAACCACTTCCTTCTCGGCAAACTTTGCAGCAAAACGCACAAAGAGCGCGCCGATTACCGCGCCGATCGCAGCATCAACAAGCTTGCGCGCGTGCAGATCGTGGTAAACCTTGCCGTCGGGATGAGCCTTGACGAATTCGACTGCGCTGTCAAGTTCGGATACGAGTGCATTGACCTTTTCAAGCTTGACCTTGAGCGTTTCGGTAAGGTCGACGCCCGTTAAGACATCGGCGATGACATCCCTGTAAAGGCCTGCCGTTACGCCGGCGATAGCGGCTACAACCTGAAGTTGCGACGTGCCTTCGTAAATAGTGGTTATGCGGGCGTCGCGCAGATAGCGCTCTACCGGATAATCCTTCATGTAGCCAGAACCGCCGAGAACGGCGACTGCGCCGTTTGAGGCGCGCATTGACATCTCGGAGGCATAATATTTGGCCATCGGCGTAAGCATCTTGTTGAAGGATGCGTAAAGTTTCATGCGCCTGCGAACATCCTGAGATTCGGGCGTACCCTTCAAGGCTTCAAACTTTTTAGTAAGCCCCATTTCAAGGTCGACGCTCTTTGAGGAGTAGTAGGCGAGAATGCGCGAGGCCTGAAGCTCAACGGACATGTCACCCAGAAGTTCGCGCAGCGCAGGGAAGTTGTCGATTGTAACGCCGAACTGCATACGGCTTGCGGCATAATCGCGGGCCGCGCGGTAGCTTGCCTCGCCGATACCCGTACCTTGCGCCGAAATGCCCACGCGCGCGCCGTTCATAAGCGCCATAACATATGTGATGAGGCCGCGCTTGCGCTGACCGATCAACTTTGCAGGAGCATTGTTGAACACCATTTCACATGTGGGCGAGCCGTTAATGCCGAGCTTATGCTCTAAACGGCGCACCTTGATCTGAGGGCACTGCTCAACCAAAAGGCAGCTCAAACCGCGCCCGTCGGAGAACTCAGGCTCCGTGCGCGCGAGGACAAGAAGCACGTCACCGCATCCGTTTGTGATAAAGCGCTTGACGCCGTTTACAAACCAATTGCCGTTCTCGTCCTGCCACGCCGTTGTTTTCACGCTCTGCAGGTCGCTGCCGGCATCGGGCTCGGTAAGCACCATCGCTCCGGTCCACGTGCCGTTACAGAGATTCGGAACATATTGTTTTTTAATCTCTTCAGTTGCAAACGAATTGATTGTCTCGGCAATGCCCTGCAGGCCGAATATATTCATAAGCGCCGCATCACCGCGCGAAACAATATCATTGCACGCGGTAAGAATCGTGCATGGCATATTAAGGCCGCCGAGGTAATACGGTATCGTGCAGCCGGAAAGCCCGGAGCGTCCGAGAAGCTCTACCGCAAGTTTAATCCCCGGGGCATAAGTGACCGTGCCGTCGTCGTTGAGAACATTGCCGACGCGATCGGTCTCTTCCGCCGTGGGCGCGATACGATTGCCGATAATATCTCCGCAGACTGAAAGCGCGCGTTTGTAGTTGTCAATCGCATCCTCGCTTGACGTAGGCGCGAAATCGTATTCCTTGGCGAACCTAAAGCCTTCTTCACAAAGTTCAGCCACTTCAGAAAGATCAACTGCATCGAGTGTCTTCTCAATATCAGCGTTATCCGTATAAAAATTGCTCATGCCGACTGCCTTTCTTAAGCGATTAGATTTGACCCTTGATTGCCTTGATCATTTTAGGAATAACAACATTCAAATCGCCGACAATTCCGTAATGGGCGATTTTGAAGACGGGCGCGTCCTTGTCGGTATTGATTGCGATGATCTTCGCAGAATCCTGCATGCCGGCCAAATGCTGCACCGCACCCGAAATTCCGCAGCTGATAAAGAGCGCGGGGCGGACGGTCACGCCCGTCTGGCCGATTTGGCGCTCATGCTCGCAATACCCGAGGTCTACGGCTGCACGGCTGCCGCCGACGGCTCCGCCGAGAGCATCGGCAAGCTCGTGGAGAAGTTTAAAATTCTCCTTTGAACCAACGCCTGCACCGCCTGCGACAATAACGCGCGACCCCTTGAGATTGATTGACGAATGACGGCGCACAATCTCAAGCACTTCGACGGGAATTTCTACACCGTCAAGCCTGGAATCGTGCTTAACAAGCTCGCCCGTGCGCCCCGGAACCTTTTCAAGCGGCTTCATGACGCCCTCGCGGACCGTTGCCATCTGAGGCCAATTGTAGGGGTTGACAATCGTAGCTATGATATTACCGCCGAATGCGGGACGAATCTGCTGAAGAACGCCTGTGACTACTTTAGGCTCTCCGCCCGCACATGCGCAGCGCTTGTCGCTAAAATCGCCGATAGAGAGCTCTGTGCAGTCAGCCGTAAGGCCGCACCCCAGTTGCGAGGCAACCGCGGGGGCGAGATCGCGCCCCATATGCGTAGCACCGAATATCACAATCTGAGGACCGCACTCTTTAATCAGTTCAACAAACGCATGACGGTAGGCCTTGGAACGGAACACCTCAAGTTTCGGATCGTCCACGAGATGCACCTTGTCGGCCCCTGCTTCAAAAAGCTCTTTTGCCAAAGGCTCAACGGCGCTGCCCATCAGAACAGCTGCCAATTTGACACCAAGAGTATCAGCCAGTTCACGGCCCTTGCCGAGAAGTTCGCGGGGAACATCGCTCAATTTGCCGTCTTCCTGCTCGGCGAACACCCAAACTTCGCCTTTTGTCTTGTCAATTTCCATAAAACACCTTTCTGTTGCTTCTGCTCTGGGCTGTTAACCGATGGTATGATCGGCGACAAGTTCGTCAATGAGCGACTTGACGCCCTCGTCCGTTGGTGGCACTTCCTTGTAATCGCCGCCGGCGAGAACAACCGAAACTATCTTTGCGACATTCGTCGGACTGCCGGCAAAGCCGCAGCGTTCACTTACAGCGCCGATATCGTCGCATGAAAGCTGGCCGATAACGGCAGATGCCGTCCCGGCATCGGCTTCGGCGGCGGGGACGAGTGCGGCCTTTTTGTATTTCATTACACGACGCACGTTGAAGGGACGCAATTCTCCGGCCTTTTCAGTAACCGTAAAAAGCGCGGGGAGTCTGACCTTGTCGGTCTCGATACCTGTGCCGATATCGCGCGTAACAATTGCAAAATCGCCGTCCATGTCGATTTTTTCAAGGTATGTGACGGCGGCATAATCAATTTTTTCTGCGATTTGCGGACCTGTCTGGGCAGTGTCTCCATCAATGGCCTGTCGCCCGCAGAATACGAGATCGGGGTTAAAACGCTTGACTGCGCAAGAAAGAATGTAACTTGTGGCAAGCGTATCGGAGCCGGCCGCCTTACGGTCGGTTACAAGATATGCTTTGTCTGCACCGCACATCAACGCCTCGCGAAGAATTTCACACGCGGCAGGCAAACCCATCGCGATTGCCGTCACAGTGCCGCCGTAGCGCTCCTTGACCGACAACGCCGCTTCAAGCGCGTTGCGATCTTCGGGATTGAAAATAGCGGGCAACGCCGCACGATTAATCGTGCCGTCGGCCTTCATGGCATCTCCGGTCACCCTCTTCGTATCAGGAACCTGCTTTATGCAGACTACGCAGTTGTAGCCGCCTTGGCGGCCATTATTTGTCTCTTTCATAGGTGCATTATACCAAAAAACCGTCTCTACAGGTGAATTAGTGAAACTTAAGGAATTTGGCGCAGAAGACGGCGAACTGCGCCCGGACCTTCAAGTAAACGAATAAAATAATCTTCAATTTTAGCGAATAACGCCGTTGAAGTTACATCAAGACCAAAAATAGAGGCGTTTGAGAAAATTGCGCGAAGCTGCCCGTTGTAACTGCCCGCATCATTCCACACAATGCCCGCAAGGCTTCGTTGCAGTTCATCCTTCAGCGGATCGGCGCTAACCTCCATCCGGCAACCCTCGTCGTCAACGGCAAGAAGATAGCGCATCCACCCGGCGAGGGCCATTGGGATTGCAACAAGCGAATCAAGCGTACGCCCCTGGGCAATGTAGCTTTTAACCGTCTCTCCAAAGCGTACCGCCACCTTTTGGGAAGTGTCAGTCGCTATACGGCGGGGATCGTCGGGCATAAACCTGTTGGGAAGCCGCTCCTCCACAACCTCGTCGATGAACGACTTTGGCGAAAGTATGCCCGGATCGACAACGACGGGAAGCCCTTCCACATAACCGAGAGTGCGGACGAGGCGGACGATATCAGGGTCGTCCATCTCCTTGCATATAAGAGTGTATCCCAACAGGCAGCCGTACATCGACATTGCGGTATGAAGAGGGTTAAGGCATGTTGTAACCTTCATTCGCTCTGTCTTATTGACGGTTTCGCGGTCAGTCATATAAACGCCGGCCTTCTCAAGCGCCGGTCTTCCATTCGGGAAGCTGTCCTCTATGACGAGATACTCGGCCCGCTCCGCATTCACAAAAGGAGCGATAAACGTACCTCTTGATGTAATAACCGGATCGATATCTTCAAATCCGTCGGCAAGAAGAGCCTCATGCACAACTTTATGCGGGCGCGGCGTTATCTTGTCTATCATGGTCCACGGGAACGAGACCGACGACTCGTCGCTGAGATATCCGATAAACGCAGACGATGCGAAACCGGCCCGCACCCACGACTCCGCGATTGTCAGCACCGCGTCCTTAAGCTTTGCGCCGTTGTGCGAACAATTGTCCATTGAAACTACGGCAATCGGGTGGGCGTGCGCGGCAAATCTCGCAAGCAGCAGCGACGCAAGCACCGACATAGCATGGCGCGCCGCCGCGGGCCCCTGCTCCATATCGGCCTTTACCGACGGTAGAAACGCCCCGTCTGCACCTTTAAGCTGATAGCCTTTTTCCGTAATTGTGAACGAGACCATCTTCAGCGAAGGCGACGAAAAAACATGCTTAAGCCTCTCATAAGATGCCCCGCCGGCAAAATCGGCTTTTACAGCCTCGGCTATGGATGCCGAAACCTCCCGCGATGTCGTCCCGTCGGCGTTCATCAGGACATTCAAAACAAGATTGTCGCACGGCTCATAAATCTTGTCGACAATGTCATAATCGAATGTCTCGCAAACGATAATTCCGGTTTTGACAAGGTCTCTGTCTAATAATTTCTGTGCGATTGAAGCGATAAAACCTCTGAAAATATTGCCGGCGCCAAAATGAACCCACTCGGGAGACGCCAACGTCTCTTGACGCATTTGCTCAACGTCATAACACGGCAAAGCCACACCCCGTTCAAGATAGCCGCCGACGTCTTCTTTAAGAGAAGCCAAATTCAATCTCATCGCTCACCCCTGTTTCATTTGCAAAGGCCTTAACAAAACCGTCTACTGCAGCGCGGCAAGAATTTTAGCGGCCCATTGACGCGCCTTCTCAAACTGTTCAAAAGAATAACTCTCATTCGGAGAATGTATCCTGTCTTCACTCTGCCCCCAGCCGACAATAAGAGGTGCAGCACCGGAAACCTCTTTCAGGATACTGATCACCGGAATCGATGCGCCGTCCCACTGGTAAACGGCTCCGCGGGAATCCATCTCGCCGAGCACGTCGGCAGCGAGACGGAACAACGGCGACGAAAGCGGCAGCCTAAAGCCTCCTGCGCCAAGAGCGTAATCTTCGACACTCAATGACATTCCTCTCGGACAGTGCTTCTCAAGGTGAGCCGTGACGGCATCACGCACGCGGCGCACGGACTGTCCAGGCACCAGGCGCATTGAAATCTTGGCTACGGCCTCTGACGGAATTACCGTTTTGGAACCGGGACCGCCATAACCCGAATGAATTCCATTGACTTCGATGGTAGGCTCAAACGCATTTCTGACGACAAGGCTCTTGCCGCTCTCGCCGCCGACAGGATCGCACCCTATAGCACTGCGCAACGCGTCTTCATCGTCAAAGCCCTCCTGCGCCGCAGCCATCTCGTCCTGCGACGGCGGCTCAATGCCGTCGCAGAAACCTTCCACCGCAACCGCGCCATTGGCATTATGAAGCGAAGAGACAAGCTCGGCAATCGCCTGTGCCGGATTGGGGGCGAT
>JAZOTG010000207.1:0-2984 GCA_045657505.1 Kiritimatiellia bacterium
TGGGTTGATTCGGTTGAAGAGAACTTCGGTTTTCGCACGGCGGAGTTTCGCAAAGATGGACACTTTTATCTCAATGGTAAAAAACGTCAGATACGCGGTGTGAACTACCATCAAGACAAGAAGGGTAAAGGTTGGGCTATTTCGCGCGAGGACGAGCGCGAGGCAGTGGCGATTATGAAGGAGATGGGCGCTGACGGTGTGCGCACAGCTCATTATCCGCATAGTGACAACCTCTATTCCGAATGCGACCGGCAGGGGCTTATGGCTTGGTGTGAGCTGCCTGCGACTGACTTTATTTCCCCGACTGAAAAATATCGCGAAAATTATCTTAACTGTCTAAGAGAAATGCAGGCGCAGTTAGGTAATCATCCGTCGATTGTAATGTGGAGTCTTTATAACGAGCTTCATGTTGAACGCAAAGACGAGATGTTTGCACTTAAGCTTCTCAGGGATGCGCGGGCGATCTTGCGAACTCTCGATCCTCGGCGGCCGATGGTTGCCGCTACTTGCCGCATCGATCAGATGGCATTAAATCGAGTGCCAGATCAGCTAGGGATAAATATTTACCCTGGGTGGTCGCGTGGAGAGTCGGATGGACACGCCAATGAGATTCAGCGCCATTTGGCGGCATCATCTCGCAAAGCGGTGGCGGTGAGCGAATATGGCGCGGGTGCGTCAGTCTATCATCACACCAATCCCGTAAGGCGGCCGCGCTCGTCGGCGCGCTTCCATCCTGAAGAATATCAAACTCGCCATCACATAGCTGCCTATCGGCAGATGAATGGTAATCCCGGCGTGTGGGGTTCTTTCGCCTGGATGATGTTCGATACCGCCGCCGATAACCGCACCGAAGGCGACCATGATGGCATCAACGACAAGGGGCTGGTTTGCCGCGACCACAAGACGCGTAAAGATGCGTTTTATTTTTACAAAGCCAATTGGAGTAATGAGCCGATCCTGCATCTTTGCTCTTCGCGGATGACTCATGCAAATGCGATGCGTGTTGAAGTGGTGGGCTTTTCCAATGTCGGCGAGGTTGAGCTTTATGTTAACGGCGTTAAAATTGGCATGGCCAAGCCCGACTCGGTTAAAACGGTTGAATGGAAGGGGGTTCTCCTTAAGCCCGGGACTAATCTCATTGAGCTTAAAGCAGGAGGGTTCTTCGCATCCGCGACATGGCTTGCGCCAGCTAAGAGCGAAGAGTCTCTCGTGAGGGTGAAAGACCGCAAGATTGTTGACGAGTCGCGAGAGATTACCTCAAGACCTTTCCGCTTGGAGTGGAAATCGCACGCGAATCGTGCCATTGAAGCCGGGGCGGAATTCGTGGAGACTTCGGCTGTTTTGGGAGACGCTTTTGATATTCCACTTCATGATTTCGGCGTTAAGATGATTTTCAACTGCACAAATATCGTTGATGTGCAAGCGGCCGTTGAGTTAGGGGCTAAATATATCCGCACCTGCGAGCCGGAAGCGGTAATAAAGCGCATCGAAGAACTTGAAGCGCAATATCGCCGCCCGGTTCATCGCAGCGAGTTTCGCATTCGCGACCCGTATGTCTATGCTGACCCTGAAACGAAAACGTATTATCTTTATGAAACGAAGTCGCCTTATTTTGATGTGCCTTTTGCTCGAGGGGTAAATGTTCGCACTTCTAAGGACTTAGAGACATGGTCGCCGCTTAAGGAGGTGCTGAGCGTTCCAACAAACTTGCGCTGTCGCACGGTCTGGGCGCCAGAATTGCATAAGTACAAGGGTAAATACTATCTCTTTACCACACTTACTTTTCATCCGTCGCCCGACGATAATATTCCGATTTTGGCCGATGATCCAAATTGGAATCCTAAGGATAATCTCGCCCCAGCACGCAGAGGAACGTGGGTTTATGTGGCTGATTCGCCGCTCGGGCCGTTTGTTCCGGTCGCAGACGGCTCAATTACGCCTAAGCACTGGATGGCGCTTGACGGATCACTTGTAGTTGATCAAGGCAAGCCCTACATGGTTTTCTGCCACGAGTGGACACAAATGAAATGGGGGAGAGTAGACATCGCTGAAATGTCAGATGATCTTTCGCGTTTTGTCAATGAGCCTAAAGTGCTTTTCGAGTCGCGCGCTGCCGGTCCAGGCGCTGGGCATACGACCGATGGTAGTTTTTGTTATCGTTCTGACAAAAACGGAAAACTCTATATGATTTGGAGCCCGTTCTACAATAAAGACTACATGGTCTTTCTTTGCGAATCTGCAAGCGGTAGAGCCGAAGGACCTTGGATTAATCAACGGCCGATTTTTAAAAAGAATGGTGGGCATGGGATGCTCTTCAAGACATTTGAAGGGCAGCTTAAGCTAGTTATCCATCAGCCGGAGCGCCGTGGCTACGAGCGTATTGCATTCTTTGATGTTGACGATACCGATACGGGTTTGGTAGTGCGTCAACCTAAATGAAACGAACAGAAAAGGAGGTCACCATAATGATAAAACCGCTATCCATCGTGATGGTAGCACTGGTTTCCCTAACGGTACTTGCTGAGGACTATGTCTATCTGAAGCAGA
This sequence comes from Kiritimatiellia bacterium, assembly GCA_045657505.1. GTDB lineage: Bacteria > Verrucomicrobiota > Kiritimatiellia > RFP12 > UBA1067 > UBA1067. Next base: position 2,548 of record JAZOTG010000207.1, read on the forward strand.
AACCGATAGAGACCGTATGCTATTCAGGAAACTCTGATCCCGCAGATCTTGTGCTGTCCGGCAGAGCCAGCGGGATATATCTGTCTGATGCTGAAGTTTGCTTTTCAGGTGTCAGCCGCATGGAATCCAATACTTCCGGTCTTGATGCCAGCAAGCCAATTGGTATGTATATGATTTTACGTTAAACCCATTTCAAAAAGGAGAAAAATAATGAAAGAACAATTCGCAAAGACTCTTGACCCCGGAAAGAGTCCTCTGCTTTGCCGCCGAGTCAATCAACGCCTGCACTCGACCATAACGATCGGTTTTCCATTTCAATAAACTGCTGATTCTTTTAATCTGCTCAGCGTGATAAGCCATATTAGCCACAGTTTCCATAACAACGGCATTGTGCACTGCCTCATTGGCATCCTTCCCCCAGGCAAAGGGGCCGTGAC
>JAZOTG010000208.1:0-2196 GCA_045657505.1 Kiritimatiellia bacterium
TCCTGCCACTTCGTGAAGGCGTGTCCGTACGGAAACGGATCTTTTGAAAACTTCCGATTACGGTCAAGCCACTTGCTGACGGCGGCGCACCTGCCGGCCGCCTCCTTCGATGTGAGACGTAGGGCCGGCGGCACGGGATCGGCATTCAAAAAATCCGGCATGATCGGAAAGCCGGGGGTCATGTAGGTTTTTGTTCTGTGTGCGCGGATCACCGCAAGGCGATAGCGCGGAGAAAAGACGCCCTCTTTGACATCGGGAATAGTTATCGACTTTGCCCGACGGTACGTAATTCCCTTCTCCCCCGGAAAAACCCATTTAACGCCAAGTTCGTCCGACAAAAACGTATACACCGCGAATCTGGCGCCGGGATACTTGTTCGTCTCATCCCCCCAGAACCAGACGCGATTGCCGTCAATTCGATAGCGCGATTCGAAAGGCCCGGCCTTCGGCGCACCGTCCGGTTTGGCGAAAACAAACGATAGTCCCGCCCCGCTTTGAGCGGCCTCGGTCACCTTCGACCCGGAAATGAGTTTAAGATGGTACGCAAGCTCATTCGCCGCCGAAGACTCCGCCGCCGTGCCGCGATTTGCGCGCACGATTACGGCTTCGCCCAACTGAAATGTACCTGAAAACGAAATTGCCGCCGCCGATACGACCGCCAAGGTAATTGCAAATTTCATCATTATCTCCTCTTGTAGTTTACTTGATCATCAATGACATACCGATACCGGATCTGAAACGCAAAAACTTCTCCGGGGGAAGACACTCGCGCACCAAACGCACTTCGTCCATCCAGCCGTCAAAGGAATGGTTGTTGAGACCCCCGCCGACATAAAATATCTGCGAAGAAAGCTTGCCGGCGCGAAGCGGTGCCGACAATTGAAGCGTCAGCCTTTGTTGAAGCACGTAGTCGAAATAAAAGCGCAACGTATAAGTTTTATGATCGTAAGTTACGGCAATATGATGCCATCCGGTCGACAGTGAATAACTCCATGTTGAGTCTATCGAAGTAGTGTCACCGTTTACATCAACCGCAGAAAGCGTAATTCTGTCGCCGCTTTTGCTGGGTATTACAGTTAAAACCCAATTGTAATATCCATCATCATCAGTATCCACCCCCATTATTGTCGTCCGACGACGGTTTCCGCTCGTATACTTTGTATTTTCATTCCAACTGTCATAATCCACTTTGGCGAAAAGTTCCATTGTAAACGACGAGTCTACGGGCGGGAGTCGCGACGCGCCGATTTTAAGCTTCGTTCCCGTCGTCCAAATCGCGGCATCCGTCGGCGCAGAAACGCTGAGCGGCAATGTCGGCATCCGCAGCGACGAGAGATTCGTTCCGAGCACATCCCCTATGCGTCCCTCAACGACATAACGCTTCATCTGGCCTTTAGGAAGTTCTTCGCAAAATACCGAATGATTTCCGTTTGTATCGACATCATAAGCACCAAACCCGGTATACTTTTCCATAACCTCCTGATTTGGATTTACGACCGCCAATGATGTCGCGTATGCACGGTTTGATATCAAACTTGGCGAATCTGTACCGGCTTCACCGTCGAGGTCTAAATGAAAAGCCGTGCGCGGGTAACAGTCAGGATCGTTGGACGCGACCATATAATCTTCAACGGAAAGAGCTTTGCTGCTCGCACGAATACAGCTGATTATCCCGCTAAAACTTCCGGTTCCCGGCAAAAATAAGGCGATTGGCTCGTTGGTAGGAGCTATCGATTGTATTGTGGATGCAGTATACTTGTAGTCAAACACCATGGTAGCCTTACCGTTCTTGTAAGATATGGCGCAGTGATGCCATAAACCATCATTATGAGGATTGTTATATGTTGCATTTGCAAGATTAAGTAATGCCGCAACCCCGGAATTCTGGGAATTCCCATGGAGACGAAAATAAGAAGCGGCAGTTATCGACAACGAAAGTTGCGGCACCGGCGGTCCGTTTTTATCTGTGGTCCAAAGAGGAAGTCTGAAGACATGCATCCCTGTCCAATATGTAGTTCCGCTGGGTATTTTCCAGAACCATTCAACAGTCCACTCACTTTTACTTCCCAAATCACTGGCAAGAGAATCAAAAGCACAGACAATACCGCGGCCCAGACTTCTATCGACAACAGAAACCGATCCGGGATTGACACAAAGCAAATCAGATTTATAACCTCCTTAAGTCGGAGGCCAAGC
>JAZOTG010000209.1:0-1762 GCA_045657505.1 Kiritimatiellia bacterium
ATAAACCCCATTATCGCTCCGCGCCTTGATTGCGAATACGGCGATGTTTACGGACGCGGCCTTGGGATCGACGGACTTGATCTTGCGCATGGCTTGCAGTCATTCCGCTTTGACATTTACAAGATTTCCGGCGATAAGGCGCAACCGGCGCTCGTCGCTTCAAGCGAGTTTAAGGAAGACGGTCTTCGGGTTGGGCGCGGTGAGGTGAACTATACGCGCATGGGTGAACAGCGGCAGGGGTATGTTATTCCGGTAAGGTTATGCTCCCAAAGCATTTAATGGCACGAGGAGCCTGCGCACGGAATGAAATTATCCAGTGCACTTTATCTGTTTGATAGAATTATGATATGATAATGACATCAAATTTTGATTTTAAGAAGGAGGGGATCAATGTTTTCAACACAGATTAGACCTGTTACCGATTTGCGCAATCGGTATTCTGAGGTGGAGGGCGACCTTGTTAATGGGCCGGTTGTACTTACAAAAAACGGCTATGGTTCATCCGTCCTTATCAGCGTCGAGATGTTCGACCGCTTAACAAAGAAGCAGGAGCTTTATGGGGCTATTACGCGTTCTGAATCTGAAATAGATGCTGGGCTTGGGGTGGATGCGATGTCGTCGTTGTCAAAGATGAGGGCAACGCTTAATGTATAAGGTTGTTATATCTCCGAGTGCAAACTCCGGGCTTCTTAATATACTTCGGTATATTGCACAGGAATTGGAAAATCCGCAAGCGGCAACAGAGTTTGCTGACAAGGTGGAGATATGCTATCTTGATTTGCAGTCGATGCCCAATGCTCATTCCCTCTGCGCCGATCCTTTGTTGCAATTAAAAGGATATCGAAAATATCCTGTCGGGAATTACCTTGTTATCTTCCGCGTCATTGAGGAGTCCATGGAAGTTCGCGTTGTACACATTTTCCACGAGACGCAGAACTATATCGAAATTCAACGTGGAGAGATTTAAGTGCTGTTCTTTTGAGAAAGTAGGTCAGACCTACTTTCTCAGTTTCGTGCATCTACGATTTTCGAGAGGGTTGGCAACTGAATTGTCCCTGAAGGCGGCATTTTCACCAGTCTAGTTCATCTTAAATATGCTATAATACGCGCATTTGGCGGTGGTGTGACTTGTCTGAAATATTCGAGATGGTCATCACTACCAATTTTATGGAGAGATGGCGGAGTGGTCGATCGCGGCGGTCTTGAAAACCGTTGACCCGAAAGGGTCCGGGGGTTCGAATCCCTCTCTCTCCGCCATCAATAAAAACTGTATAATTGACAAACTGTCCAACTGTAAAACTTATTAACTCCCCAAGCCAGATAAAGTTTGCAAGTAGAATCAGTTTAACAGTTTGCGAGTTTGACAGTTTCCGAGAAAGGAATGTCATGACGAACGGAGAATTCAAACTAGAACTTGAAAATCGTACCGTCGCCTTTTCGGTTGCCGTCCTGAGAACACTTCGCAAAATCCCCGTTGGTATTGAATCTCGTAATATAAAAGATCAACTTGCCCGATCAGCAACCGCTATCGGCGCTAATTACCGTGAAGCGAATCGCGCTGAATCGAGGAGCGATTTTCTCCATAAGATTTCCGTTGTCGCTAAAGAAGCATCCGAAAGCGAATACTGGCTTTTGTTGTTGAAAGAATTGTATCCGAATGTAGCGGAGATTTCTCCTGTTTTGATTGAGGCAGGTGAACTAGTACGTATTTTCGACAAAATCCGCGTAACAATGCGCTCTAAGCCTATACAATAAGCACCCT
>JAZOTG010000210.1:0-4411 GCA_045657505.1 Kiritimatiellia bacterium
TGCGTCGCAAAGAGCGTTTTGGCTTTGCACGACTCTTTGCCGTGCAGATACTCTGCTACCGACCAGGCGATCGAAATGCCGTCGAAGGTTGAAGTGCCTCGCCCGATTTCGTCGAGCACCACAAGCGACCTGGGGGTGGCATTGTTGAGAATATTGGCGGTTTCCTGCATTTCAACAAGAAACGTGGAACGGCCGCGGGCAAGATCGTCCCCCGCTCCAATACGGGTAAAAACGCGGTCAATGACGCCGGTGCGCATAAATGCGGCAGGGACAAAACTGCCCATCTGCGCCATTATTGCAATAGTGGCCACCTGACGAATATACGTCGACTTTCCCGCCATATTAGGCCCGGTAATCAACATTATCTGATTGGCCGCCGTGTCAAGAAAAGCATCATTCGGCACAAAAGGTTCGGCATCGGGCAGCTGTTCAATGATCGGATGGCGAGAATCGCGCATTTCAAGGACATCGGAATCGTCGACAACAGGTCGGACATAACCGAGGGCAAGCGCCCTGTCGGCAAGGGAAAGAACTGCATCAAGCTCGCCAAGAGCCGCGGCAGATGCCTGAATCTGAACAGTGCGCTCTGAAATTGAAGCGAGAACCTCTTTGAAAATACGCTGCTCGATGGCGACAGCCTTGTCTTCGGCGCCGAGAATTTTACGCTCGTGCTCTTTAAGTTCGGCGGTTGTGTACCGCTCGCCGGTGGTAAGCGTTTGACGATGCTCGTAATCGGGCGGGACAAGCGACACCGACCCCTTCGGAACCTCTATTACGTAACCGAAAGTTGAAACATACTTGACCTTGAGTTTGGAGATTCCCGTGCGCTCCTGCTCGCGCTGCTGGAATTCCGCCAAATAACGCTGGGTTTCCTTTGCGATTCCGCGCAATTCATCAAGCTCGCCGTCGAAATTAGGCGCGATAAAGCCACCCTCCGCAAGCTGCACCGGCGGATCGTCGGCTATGGCGCGATCGATAAGCCCGACAATACCGTCCTGCTCGATTAAGCGCATCGACATCTCGCTCCAGCGGCATGCGGCCTTTATTGCGGGCAATGGCCTGAGCGACGAGGCCATGGCTTTAATGTCGCGCGGATTGGCCCTCATTGAATCAACCTTCTGTACGAGGCGCTCCAAATCGCGCACGCCCGCAAGCAGGCGACGCAAATCTGTAAGCAGCATGCGCTCGCCCACGTACATGCCGACGGCATCAAGGCGCCTGTTCACCAGAACGCTCTGCGCCAGCGGGCGCATAATCCAATTGCGCAAAGTGCGCGCGCCCATAGGAGTTTTTGTTTCGTCAAGCACGCCCAGAAGCGTGGCCGCCTTCGGCACGTCACCGGCAGGAACAAGCTGCAAATGGCGCAAGGTCGCGCTGTCAAGCACAAGAGCATCGCCCGAATCGACGAGTCGCAACGAGCGCACATGCGATATGCTGTGGCGCAACGTCGTGCCGACATAATACACCAGGGCTCCGGCAGCACAAACCGCATCGGATTCGCCGTCGATGCCGAAACCATCCAAAGACATCACCTTAAAATGACGCAGCAAACACTCGCGGGCCGCCTCAAGTGAAAAAGTCCAGTCGGCAACCTTGGTCGCCGACGAGAGAAAACCATGCTGCTCATCAGCGCCGTCAACCTCGTCGGAGACTATGATTTCGGCGGGGCGATACCTGTCGAGGGCCTCCTCCATCTTTTCACGGCCGGCAAACGCCTCGACAAGAAACTCGCCGGTTGAAAGGTCCATAAGCGAAAGAGCCCCGCGTGAAACCGATGCGACATAATTGTTTATCGTCTCATCGATGAGGCCGTCTTCCGTAACTGTACCGGGAGTGACAATGCGCGTTATGTCGCGCCTGACTATGCCCTTTGCAGTCTTGGGGTCTTCGACCTGCTCGCACAGCGCTGCGGTCTTTCCCGCGCGAATGAGTTTTGCAAGATACGTCTCAAGGGCATGATGAGGGATGCCGCACATCTGCTGGGAGCCGCGGCGCGTCAGAGTGGCACCGAGAATCGGAGCGGCGACGACTGCATCCTCGCCGAACATTTCATAAAAATCACCGAGGCGGAACATCAAAATCGCACCGGCAGGTATCTCGCGTTTAAGCGCGAGATACTGACGCATCATCGGTGTCAACTGTTCGGCGGCCATTGTTACTCAAGCTTCGATTTCTGGCGGGGGTCGAATGCATCGCGCAAGCCCTCGCCGATAAGCACCGTCAAAAGCATGACGATAAAGAGTGCCGCAGCCGGGAAAAGAATGAGCCACCACGATGCCGGATCGGCCTGCGCCTGGCGAAGAAGCTCTCCGCAGCTCGGCGTCATAGGAGGAAGGCCGAACCCAAGGAAGTCGAGAACGGCGAGCGAACCTATTGCACCCATAAGTAGAAACGGGAAAAGCGTGATAAGCGGAGTAAGCGCATTGGGAAGAATATGCCCGAAAATAATCCTTGCCGCCGTGAACCCCTGGCATTTGGCGACTTCTACAAACGTGCGCGTGCGAAGACGGAAAAACTCGGCGCGAACATAATACGAAACCGTTATCCAGTTGAATATCGCATAGCAGGCGAGCAGTATGCCGAAGCTGCGCCCGATAGTCGAGCCTATGAAAATCATCACGTAAAGAAACGGGATGGCACTCCATATTTCTGTGAAACGCTGGCAGGCGATGTCGGTCACTCCACCGAAATACCCTTCGATTGAACCGAGGATAAGCCCGACAAGCATTCCGGAAAACGCCAGAAGCACACCGAAATTGAGCGCTATTCTCATACCGTGGACAACGAGCCTGAACACGTCGCGTCCGCCGTGATCGAGACCGAAGGGATGCGCAAGGCACGGCGGGAACGGGAAGCTCACATCGGCGGGCGGATACTCGATTTTTGTCACGTTGAGGGGCTCTTTGGGCTCAAGGTAGTAACGGGTGTGCCCGTCGCGCTCCGTTTTCTTTATTTCGTAACGGTTGCCAAAACCTTCTTTTTCAAGCGCGGCATCTATATCGGAGGAATTCTCGACAGCACGCCTGACGTCATCCGGCCCTTCAAATGCGAACAGCTCGCCTTTGTCGCTTACGCTGAAGCGGGCGGTAGTGACATCATAAACCTTCTCTATCACCGCACTGCGGTATTTTTCAAGTTCAGCCGACGGAATCGGCTTGCCAAGCGGCAAGAATATGCTTGCGCATTGGCAGAACAGGTAAATGACACCAAGTCCAATCAAAGAGTACCATGCCCGCTTGATGCGCTTGAACGCACGGAAACGTTTTTTAGTCAGAGGTGAAAACATTGCTTATTTCCTTGAAAAATCAATTCTGGGATCGATTATCATATACAAAATATCAGAGATCAGATGCCCCACAAGCTGGAAACTCGCCGTGAGCGACAAAAGAGCCAGGAATACCGAATAGTCACGGCCTATGAGAGCATCCCACGAAAGACGCCCCATGCCGGGAATCTCAAATATAGACTCGATAATGATTGAACCGGCGAAGAGAAGGCCTATCATCGGGCCCAACCCTGTCGCAATCGGAATAAGCGCATTGCGGAACGCATGCCCCCAGATGGCGCGGCGGCGCGTACCGCCCTTTGCAATGACAGTGCGGATGTAATCGGCCGAAATCTGATCGAGCAGCGAGTTCTTCATTAAAAGCGTAAGCATTGCAAATGAGCTTGAAACATAACAGCACACCGGCAATACCATATGCCATGCACGGTCGGCAAGCCATGTGCCAAACTCCGGGGGAGCGTCAAAATCGCTTGATACCCCGCCGAGAGGGAAAACGTCCCACATCCCTTCGACAGTACCGCAGAACAGGGCCTTGAGCGCCATGCCGAGCGCGAAACTCGGAATGGCATAGGCGATAAACACCACAAAGCTTGAAAACGCATCGAACATCTGCCGATGCTTGAGAGCCTTTGCGATACCCAAAGGAATACAGATCATATAAGTGAGGATAAAGGCCGTAATACCGAACCATACAGATATGGGGATGCGGCTTTTTATAAGCTGCCACGCCGTTTTGTTGGGATAATCGTACGACGGCAAGTTCATGCCCATCTTGTTGGTTACGAGCCAATTATAGTATTGCTCGTAAATGGGCTTGTCAAAGCCGTACTGTTTTTCAAGCTGTTTACGCTGCTCTTCCGTGACATTGCCCGCAGACGATTGCGCAGCTGAAACCTCGCCGCCGCCTGTGCCTATGCCGCGCATTCTCAACAGTTTCATTTCAACGGGACCGCCCGGAAGAAAACGCGTCAAACTGAAACAAACGATTGTAATTCCCAAAAACGTCGGAATCACCAGCAAAAGGCGCCGTGCCAAATATGCCAACTTATCCATTATTTTTCTCCTCTGAAACTTCTCCGGCAGCCGACTTGTCGGCCGCCCAGATTGCCTGACGGGCCACACCCA
>JAZOTG010000211.1:0-2482 GCA_045657505.1 Kiritimatiellia bacterium
CATGGCTACGATCCGACTTCCCCAGAGCCGGATCATGTTCATGTTGGCGGCCGCGGCGCTTTCGAGGAGATCGCGGTAGCGCTCGGGCGTCTGGCGGTTCTCGAACGCGTCGCAGGGAATCCAGTTGGCGCCCTTCATGAAGAGCGTGCGGTTGTTGACGCGAAAGGCCATCCCGCCGCCGCTCAAATCGACTTCGAGTTTCCTGAGACCGATGCGGCGCGTGAGCTTCTGACCGCGGATTTCCACGGTATAGGTATAAAGCGGCTGCTCTCCCGCGCCGTTCGGCCACCAGAGCGGCGGATTGGGAATTTCGATCGTGCGCGTCTCGCGCGAACCGTCCTCAATCTCGGCCGTGACCGTAAGCGTACAGTGCTTCAGATCGTCGCGCCATTTCTGGTCGGTGTAGATGTAATCGATGCGGTCGCCGTCGGAGCCGATGAGCTTCACCGTGCCGCAGAAGCCGGCGATCATCTGCGCGGGGCCCCAGTCCCAACCGGCATGACAGGCAGGCTTGCGGATGAGCGCCTGGTTTTTCGCCCAGGGGACGTTCGACATATGGCATTTGCCGCTCTGCGTCTTCGCCTTCTCGTCGGCGATAAGCCAGGCGCTGTCGAAAACGCCGCAGATGGTGTTCTTTCCGGACTTCAGGAACTTCTTGACATCGAAATCCCAGCGGGCGAAACGGTTGGACGTCCGGCCGACTTCGTGTCCGTTGACATAGACGGTGCAGAACGTGTCGCAGTCTTCAAGCCTGAGAATGACGGCGCGACAGGCAAGCAGCTCGGGCGAAACGTCGAACGAACGCTCAACGCGCCACGCCTCCTTTGCGACCCATTGAGTGTCGATCTCGTTCCGTCCCCAGTAGGGATCTTTCATGAGACCCGCTTTCAGGAGCGCCGAATGAACGCCACCCGGCACCTCGATAGCGCAGGTGAACGCGGCGTTCGTCGCGTTTTCAAGTCTCCACTCGCCTGCAAGATTCTGTTCAACCACTTTAGCAGACGCGTTTATCGACGCACACGCAGCTATAACCAAACTAAACTTTTTAACCATAAATGTCCTCATTAGCGATTGTCGCATCAGAATTTTGATGCGACAATCTGTTTAATTAACAAATATCGCTAATACATTTCTTTTGAATCACCGCAAAATGATAACAGTACCCTTGTCAGTAAGAGAAAGAGTACCATCAGGCATTAACTTGGCAACCAACTTTTTCGCGACACCATCAACAATAACGGACCAATTTTTGAGGTTCGCGCCATCAATCGATTCGGGAAGCGACAGCGGAAGTGTTGCCCCGTCCAAAAGCGCGTCGGCATTCGTAATTGTCAAAACGCCGCTTTCAGCAATTTTCGCACCGAAAATCTCCCCCGTCCCCGCCAAACAGTCTACCGTGAGCGCGTTAACAATCTGCCCGCCAGTAAATGCACGCAGATCGACGACTGCGCCGCCATCGACCTGAAGCGTGGCGGGTGTCTCAGAAGGCATAAGTCCATCGGTACGATAGCCAGTGAAATGAAACAGTTCCTTGGCATTGTACGAATCGTTCACGTAAGGTACCCCATCATATGTATAGTATGCCGTACCATTCTTTGACAATACGGAGATGTCTTCCTGCTGGTCAACGACACTCCAATCCAGTCCATCATCGGACACCTCAATAGTCCACGCGGTCGGCGCACCATAGCCGTCCTCATGAGCCTTGCGGATATTATAACCAGTGATAGGATTGGCGCTATCCTTCAGACGCATCTCCAATATGACGAATGAATGCTCATCGGCAGGATTGATGACAGGAGAGCCAATCTTGAAATAATTATTTCCGTTATTATTGACATGAAACCAATTATGCGAATAATATTCCTTCTGATAACTCAGCGCATCTGCAGAATGTGTAAAATTTGTCGTCGAATGACATCTCAAACGATATTTTCCCTTTGAAAGAATAGAGGTCGTTTCCTCGGTCGCAGACGATTCCTGGGCAAGGCTTTTGTTTGCAAGATCTCCATCAGAATCAAACAGATAAAAACCTCGGATTCGCAGCGGATATGGCCCGCTTTGCACTTCCGTGATTGTCCAACGCCAAAACTTTTTAGCGATTCCATAGCGCGAATACACGTTAGTACCGCCTGAAAAATGAAGAAACCCCTGCAGAGCCTCGGAATCGTAATGCATCGTCCGTCCGTCAGAAACAAGAACGATCTTGCCTCCATTTACAGTCGTGAACGCGTGTTCAACATTTTCTTCGTTTGAATGAATCCGCACCTCGCAGCCGTCGGCAACCAACACGCCGCCTTTCTTCATTTTGAGATCCTCGATGACGCACGGCACCGTAAAGCGCACAGTCCCTTCGCTGACAACAAGATGAGAAAAGTTTGTTGTAGGTTGAGCGACAATCATTTCTTTCGCGCCAATCTTTTCAATCGTAAGTGCGTCGCCGGACAATATCCGCGCCTTGAACGTACGATCTCCCTCATCC
>JAZOTG010000212.1:0-2693 GCA_045657505.1 Kiritimatiellia bacterium
AGGCAGAGTCTTTATGAATCTGGTCGACTGTCCTTTTAGAGCGATTGATCGCGCGCTTGCCGAAATACCGAAGGACATTCCTGTGTTTGTCGATTTTCACGCAGAGGCGACGAGCGAGAAAATCACATTAGGTCATTATCTTGACGGGCGCGTATGCGCTGTCGCAGGAACCCATACCCACGTTCAGACTTCGGACGCGATTGTTCTGCCGAAAGGTACGGCGTACATTACCGATCTCGGCATGACCGGACCTTACATCAGCTCGATCGGACGCGATCTTAAACCGGTAACAAGAAAATTCATTACGGGAATGCCTGCGAGGTTCGATGTCGCGGAAGGCCCATGCGTTCTGGAGGGCGCGGTTATTGAATTTGATCCGGCTACAAAGAAAGCTTCTTCGATAGAAGCGATAAGAGTCAGGGAACCTTACGCGTGCGCATAATCTGGGATTGGAACGGAACTCTCCTCGACGACAACCATGCGTCGCTTTCGGCGTTGAACGCGATACTTTCGAGGAGGGGTCTCAAAACCGTCAGCCTCGATCATTACAGAAGGAATTTCGCGTTTCCCGTCAGGCATTTCTACGAGTCGCTTGGCGTCAAGATCGAGTGCGAGGATTGGGATGCTTTGGCGCAGGAGTATCATGACGCCTACCACGAATCCGAATTGCGGCTGGCGGCAGATGCGAAGGCGGCGCTTGAGTTTGTCAGAGATAACGGAATCGCCCAGGCCGTTGTTTCGGCAATGCGTGAGGATTATCTTGTATCTGATATGGACAAGTTTGGCATACGGGATTATTTCGAGGTAGTATTGGGGACAAACAATCTTGATGGATGTTCCAAACTTTCGCGGATAAAAGATTATGTCGCGCTGGCGGGCGGCGATGAGGAATATGTTGTGATTGGCGATTCGTTTCACGACAAGGAGGTCGCGGATGCGATTGGTGCGCGGTGCATCTTTTATGGTGGTGGCAGTCACGATCCAATGCGGTTAGGTTGCTTAGGTCCAGTTGCAATGACTTTGTTTGACGCTGTCCAGTTCGCTTTAAAACGAATTAAGAGTAATTCCTATTAGATTTTTATATCGTTTATATCGTTATTAGGTCGTTTCTATCGTTATTAGATCGTTTCTATCGTTATTAGATCGTTTAAATCGTTATTAGAACTTTTATATCGTTGTTAGATCTTTCAGATCGTTATTAGATTCTTTAGATCGTTTATATAATGCAATTTAGCAATGTAACATAGTTTTCAAGAAAGTATCTATTAAATTACGGTTTTCAGTTTATAGTATTTTTTTCCATAAGATTTTTCCGCATAAAATTCTTTTTTTATGTTATACTATACGTGTTGAGTGAAATTCTGTTCTCAGAGAAGAGGGAAATATGCGCAAAAAGTACGAACATTCCGCTTATTACTACGCCTATCATTACGGATGGACGCATAGCGACGCGCGTACTTATGCAGGGAAGTATCTCGATATGCATACTTACCGCCCTCGCATGCGCGAAAGGCCAGATGGCGAATGGAACAGCAAAGACTGGTTTAAAAGGCAAAACTCTTCTAAAGAGTTCGATTCGACTTTTAATCCGTTTATACTTTTAGCTTGCGCAGCCGTAGATATCGGTATCGCCATGCGCGATACAGTTTGTAAGCTCGCCGATCCAGTTGAGCGCGATCGCATAAAGCGCGAGCTCATTCGCGATCTTCGCAGTATTCGTCGCCCGTTTTATTATGCCCGTGAAGTCGAGCGTCGCCGCCAGTTGGCAATAGAGCGGCGTAAGATCAATCGCCGCCGTACGCTCTCGCCGATGCCGACACCAGAAGAACTTCTTAAAGCCTGGGATGAGCGTAAATCTTCCCGTGAGGCGATGATTCGTCTTGGCGGTATGATTCATGATCTCGAATGTTATGTCGATAATTATCTGAAAATTGATGAATTCGGAAAAGTTGTCGGCCGTAACCGCGGGATTCGCGGCTGGCTTAGGGATAATATGCCGGAGCTTTCGGCTAAATATAAGACGCTTATGCGTTATAAAGCTCTCGCCGTGCGCTTAAGACAGGTTACAGAGACTAAAGATCCGAAGCCGACTTCGGAATTGCTCAAGAAGCCATATCACGAGGCTGTGAAGACGATCTTGGTGGATGAACGGCCGGTGTTTTCTCATGTCTTCGGGGCTCTTGAGTATATGCTCGCGCCCGAGACGGTGATGCTTGATGCGCCGAAGGTGCGGAAAGAGCATCGGAAGGGAAAAGCGCGGCGAAGTAAGGCACGGCGGAGGGCGAAGACGTAATCCTAGACGAAAAGTTTGATATTAAGGCGCGAGGATTCTTCTATCGCGAAGGGGAATTGTTGTTAAAAAGAGGCTGTTAGGGTAGTAGCAGATGAGTTTTTGTTGAGGCAAAGGATTTTGAATTTGCGAAGACAAAATTTTAATTGGATAAAGTGTAAAAGTTGAGATTTGAGAAGATCGAGAAGTCTTTTCAGAGATTGATAAGTTTTTTTTAGCGGTTTTACAGAAGTGGAAAGGTGTATGAGTTTAATATTTTGAGAATTTTGTGCGTAAAATCTTGTTCGTGTGAGTTGGGAAAGGGGATTTTGATGGTTGGCGGGGGAGAAAGGTTGTATCGTTAGGGAGAAATGAGAATTTTATGCGGAAGGTGTTAGAGCGTTGGTGAAAGTCGGATCGTAGC
>JAZOTG010000213.1:0-2019 GCA_045657505.1 Kiritimatiellia bacterium
CAAGGGCTTCAAGAGCGTAGGGCACCGGATGTCGGATGGCGCTAGCGATTACGGCGGCTCGCAGGGAATGCTCATGAATGTCTATGACGATTACATGGTTTTCGAGCGTTGGGATTTTTCCCGCCAGGAACAGCTCGGCGACGACTGGACTGTCCCGGTTCTGCGCGGCAAGAACGATCCGAGGACTTATTCCTTCGCGAGCCGCACCGAAAAATCGTCGGCACCTGAATTTCCCGAGGGGGCTGAGCTTAAGTTCAAGCTCCACAAGGGACGCAATCCGAAAAAGGAGCCGGAAGATCAGATTATCCTGACATTCCCGACTGCAGCTTCGCCGGACGATCTTTCTCGCGTCATGGACTACGAAGTCTGCGCGGAGCTATACTCGGCCGATGTAGTCCTTCCCTGGCGCATGAAGCGCGTCTATCAGACCGGCTTTACTCGCAACCGTCGCCATGTGACGCCGACGCAAAGCTGCATTTTCGGCATCGGCGAACTGCCGCCGCCGCCGTTCCGCTTCCGGGTGACGCCGCGCAATTCTTTCGGCAAAACCGGAAAGAGCCTCTTTCTTTATCAGCGCAAACCGTTTATTGAAGATCCTTCAACGAAAGGAAAAAAATGATGAGCATCTCAAAACTTCTCGTTGCGGCAATCGCCGCGTTCGGAGCCTTCGCTTTGATTGCCGAGCCCAATGCCGCGTATACGGAAAATACGACCGTCGACGCTGCGCTGAAGTTGGACGGCGAATACATAATCGATGTCGCCTCCGGCGTCACCGTAACCTACACCGGTGAAATATCCGGCACGGGTCCCTTGCGCAAAACCGGCGCAGGAACGCTGGTACTGAATAACGGTAAAAATTCGTTCGCCGAGGGCGTGCAGATTACACAAGGGTATGTCCGCGCCGATGCCGAAGGATGCTTGGGAGAAGGGGAAATCTTCCTTGACGGGACGATAACTTCTTCTAATTATGGTGTAACCCGGCAGATAAAGTTCAATGCAGATGGCGCAACATTCAAAAATAAAATTCGAATAGAAGGAATTGATGGGAATGCAGGATATGGATCTGATACTGCATTCATACGAACTGATGTAAAGACCATTTTGGACGGTGATATTGATTTAAGTAATTTAGAGCAGAATAATAACAGATGTAATGCCAATATTTCAAGCGGAACTTCATCGCCATCTTCCGCATTGCTTCATTTTACCAAGGGTATTTCATGGCCAGAGACGCTTCGCGTGAATGCCTACGGAAATGTACGCTTCGATGGTCCGGTGGTTTTGGGATCTATGACTGTTGGGTATAACGGAGCGTTAGGGGGAACGATAATTCTTGCTTCAAAAGAAAATCAGATATCTGAAATTTCGCTTAACGGTGCTCAAATACAGACCGCTGATGAAGAGGTGATGAAAAATGTCAAGTTTAAGGTAACACGCGTGAGCAAAAACAGTCCGGAATCGTATTCGCGATTGGATTTGAACGGGAAGAGTCAGTCGCTTGCTTCGCTTCAATATGACAGTGGAAGTGCAAGTAGTTATTACAGCTTGTATACTGCGTATGTTTATTCTTCGGATCCGGCGGTCTTGCGCTTGACCGGGGAGGGAACTTCGCGCACCAGCTATCAGACGCTTTCCGGAAAGGTTTCGTTGGTTGTTGATGCTGCCGATTATACAGACTTTACTCAAACATTCGCCAAGCGCGCCCATACAACAGAGGGGACGCTGTCTGTTTCAAACGGAACACTTGCAGTGACACTTGGTGCGACATTCAAGAAAGTCGGTGAAATTCATGTAGGACCTTCCGGTAATTTGACCGCAGATGCGTCTTCAACGCTTTCCGGGATGTTTGTGGGTGTTACCAATATTGTGGTTGATGGTAAGATGACATTGGGTGCCAATATCTCGGCTCCTTTTACTGATGAAGCTGTAGATTTGACGCTCGGTGAGAGTGCCGAATTGACAATTCCCGATACGATGGTTCTGCGCGTCAGGTCGCTGACGGTTGCTGGGAACAAGGTC
>JAZOTG010000214.1:0-7113 GCA_045657505.1 Kiritimatiellia bacterium
CCTTCGCCATTTGTCAACTCAACAATCACGCATTTAATCATCGAATCATCGTTTATCTGAAACTCTACGACAATACGCGTAGCATTGCCGCTGCCGTCAGTCGTAATCTTTTTATTATATCCTTTTGCTGAATCTTTAGCCTCAAAATTATCTGTAGAAATCCATCCGCCATTCATACGGGCGGTAAAAGTGCCGTGTACAATATCGTTAAGCGTGACATCAGGAAATGCCAAAATTGAATTAGGCGTATTAGGCACAAAAGGAGGCGTAACCAATGTTACCACTATTTTTGTAGGATTATCATTGTTGTCAAATCCTACCGACGTTCCTTCGGCACAATTTACCAAAGAAATTTTCTCAAGATCGCTTTGCGTTAAACCACTGCACTCAAGAACGTCATAATTCCTTGCCGACACTCTTGCCCTGCCGTCGATAACAAGACCATTCTCAAGAAGCGCAGCCTTTGCCTCGTCGGTTAACGCAATAACTTTCGTACCGACCTCAATTACTGAACCTCCCGTATATGAATTAGCCGCGCTAAGCGTTATCACTCCGCCACCGGCGAAGGTAACAGATCCCTCAACACCATCCATATTACGGATTGGAGATGCAATAGTGATATTACGCCCAGAGGCATTAATTTGAGCACCGTTCGCTCCAACAGCAAATGTAAGAGCCTGATATGACGGGATAAACAGCGCATTATTACTATCGTTAGAGCGAGCTTTCAAAACACCTCCGTCAACATTAAGTTCAGCCGCGCGTGTCTCGTCTGAAAATTTAACGGAATTCATTTCTATCACACCGCCATCTCTAACATTGGCAATGCTATTTGCGCCGCCACTTTCGTAACAATAATGAAGACGGTCCAAGAGTAAAGCCCCTCCGTCAACATTCAAAACACCAGGAGCGTTTCGACCCAACAGTATCGACCACTGACTTTGTGTACAAGTGTACTTGCCATCTTTTTTAACAGTCATTCTACCAGGGCTATTCTCACCAATAACTACATAGGAACCTGAATTAGTTGTTCTAATTTCGCCCTTTATAATTTCCAAATGAGCATCACCGCCAAATTTATTATTGCCGATATAAGAATAATTTGAGCCTTGCAATTCTACCAGACCGCCATCGACAGAAAGTAGTCCAGCCGCAAGGAACATCCTACCTCCGACTGATAAAGAATTAATATCCTTTAAGTATAAAAAGCCTCTCTTTTCCCATCCAATACAAAAATTCCTATTACCGGAGTGCCACGTGCCATTAGTCAGCAATAAATACGCATCGCCCTCACTATATCCAACCAAACTGTCGTTTCCACCAGCAAAACATAAGCCATATGAAGATTCTGTAGCGCGAAACACTAACGGATTCCCCTCGGAACCAATAGCCCTTGCAGAAAACAAATGATTATTTGCATATGCTCCATCAAAAATAACTTCATTTTCCGTAAAGCGAGACGAAAAGAAATTACCATCAAAGAACATTACATCATTAGTTGGTAATGGCCTATTGGGATCTTTATCACGCCAATTGTTGGTGTTATCCCATTGATTATCTTCAGCACCAGTCCATTTCACATCTGCGCTATACGCAACTTGCGAGCCAACAAAAAGTATAGACAGAACACTTAAGACAAGCTTATTGCTCAGTGACAATGACTTTATAGCTTTCATTCTTTCACTCCATATGGTGATTGATTTTAGATACTTGCATAATTGTATCAAAATATATAAACATTGTGCAAACTTTTGAAACTGGGCGAGTTACGTCGCCGGGTCGACCACCCTCCTTCCGCTTAAGCAAATTTCCACTTGCAAGCTGGTAGAAACTAAACAGCTGTCATTCTTTCAACAACCCTTTTCTCGGAAGGGGAAGCGTCACAAATTACAAATAAAATTCGTAATGACAGACAGTACAGTTGACCCCAAAATAACTGCGACTGCACCAATATTGTATTTGCCTACCGCAAAGGCCGCGGCAGTCGAAAGCGCTGCACCGGTCCAATTCACCTCTGACAGCGACAGAGAGCCGCAAGAGCCGTTGAACACGCTTGTCATTGCAAACGCCCATAAAGCATTGAGCATCATGGCGATAGTTGCAGGCTTAATCCCCTCAAGCGCACTGCATACATATTTGCTGGTTTTAAAACGTTCAATTGACTCAAGCGCGAAATACAGAAGAATCGAACCCGGCAGCAAAAGACATACTGTAGCGGCAATTGCGCACGGAACAGCGGCATACGCCGATCCGAACTCCGACATTGAAAGCCTATATCCGAAAAATGTGGCGCAGTTCACTGCGATAGGGCCCGGCGTGATCTGCGTCAGCGCCATAATATCGGCAAATTCATTCTCTGTCAGTTGAAGAAACCTCGCACACTTACCGACAAAATCATTCAAGTATACGGGGACAAGCACATAACCGCCGCCAAAAGAAATCAAGCCGTATTTGAAAAACAGAAGCGGCATCAGCCAAATGGACGAAAACATGGAACGGCGTGACGAATTGCGGCGCGAGACATCTGAAACGATGTTTACAGCAATGCCGGCAAACGCCATTGCCGCAATAACGAATGCCGGATTCAATTTTTCCCAACCGATCGCGTAAAGAGCAACGAGCATCATGACGGCACCGCGAACACCGCGAAGGCTCTTACGCCAGGACTTGACAACCATTGCGCAGATAATACCTGTCAGCGCGGAGCGCAAACCGAGAAAAGCGGCAGAAAGGAAAGCGTTACCAAACGGGATTTTTGCATAACAGGCGCTAACGGCCGAAAAGACAATGACACTCGGGAGAACAACGCCGGCAAGAGCCGAGGCCGAGCCTGCCGCACCTGCGATTTTGCGCCCGGTGTATATGGCTGTACTTCCGGCGATAATCCCCGGAACCATCTGAAAAACAGGAAGGTTTTCAAGCAATTCCCCCGGACAAAGCCATTTCTTCCTTTTGGAGAACACCGAATCGGCGACAGCCAGAATAGAATATCCGCCGCCAATCACAAAGAGGGAAATTTTAAACATCTCCCAAAACAGCTCAAAGCATTTTTTCAATCTGTCGGTCATAATGAATCATGCCCTCGGATGATAACGCCTGTGAATATCAGAAAAACGATCGCTGTCGACATGGGTGTAAACCTGCGTTGTAGATATGTCGGCATGCCCAAGCATCTCTTGTATAGCCCTAATGTCGGCACCGTGCTGAAGCATATGCGAAGCAAAACAGTGCCTTAGCACATGTGGAGAAACGCGCTGCTGCGCTATACCCACTTTGGCCGCCCTCTCGCGTATGATCTTAAAGACCCCCTGCCGCGTAAACGGCCTGCCGAGCCTTGTCAAAAACACAGCATTCTCCGGCGAATCGCCTTTGGCAAAAAAGCTGCGCGCAAAATCCAGATACGCATTGAGTGATGCGGCGGCGATGGCACCGAAAGGCACAAGCCGCTCCTTGGAACCTTTGCCAAACACTCGCACAAGTTCACCCTCGCTGACGATATCACTCAACGAAAGCGCGCAAAGCTCGGAAACTCGCAACCCACAACCATACATGATTTCAAGAATCGCCCGATCGCGCAAATCACGCGGGCTGTCGCCCTTGACAGCTTCTATCATGTCCGTGACCTCTCGCTCCGAGAGAACCTGGGGAAGGACGCGTGCCTTCTTCGGTCTATCCACCAATGCCATAGGATCGTCAGATACGACAGCTCGCTCAAAAAGATGGCGAAAAAACATTTTAAGGGCTACAGTTCTTCGCGCCCTTGTGGATGAGGCCTTTGCCTTCCGGCGCTCGCTGTAAAAGTACGCGTCTATCAACTCGCGCTCGACGGAGCAAACATCTTCTATTGAATGCTCCTTGGCAAAATCGCGAAAGCGTTCAACATCACTGCGGTACGCGCAACACGTATTCTCGGCCATTTCGCGCTCAAAGCGCAAATAATCGACAAAAAATTCTATAGCTGCATCGAATTTCACAGACGCGAAAGAAAATCCTCAATGAAAGCCTTCATATGCGGTTTGGCCTTCGCGGCCGCCTCGACCACCTCCTCGTGATTGAGCTGGCGCCGCGAAATACCAGACGCAAGATTTGAAACCAACGAAAGACCCGCGATCTTAAAGCCGCAAGCCTTGGCGAACAGGGTTTCCGGAACTGTAGACATACCCACCACATCGGCACCCTGGGACTTGTACGACTGAATCTCGGCCGGCGTTTCGTAGCATGGCCCGGTTGTATACGCGTAAACGCCGTCCATAACCCTCAAAGAGAGCCTGCCGGCCGCTGCATGCATTAGTTCGCAAAGCCTGCGGTTGTAAACCTCGGTCATATCGGGGAAACGCTCCCCCCATTCCGGGCGGTGCATCCCAATAAGCGGATTAATGCCTACCGTGTTGATATGATCACGCAGAACAACGAAATCGCCCGGCCTCAAAGCAGGGTTTATACCGCCCGCTGCATTGGTCACAAGAAGCGTAGAAGCCCCCATGCGGCGCAGAATCTCGACAGGAAGAACGACGCTCTCCCAACCCACCCCTTCATAATAATGACGGCGGCCGCACCACGCGGCGATGCGTTTTGCCACGAGTTTATAAAGGACGAACTCTCCCGCATGCCCTTTGACTGTAGAGGCGCCGTAACCGGGAATTTCGCCGTAGGCTATACGGACAATCACCTCGTCCATATTAAGCGCGTCGCCCCATCCGCTGCCGAGAAGCAGCCCCACGTCGACGGGCTCAGAAAAACAAACGTCCGGAAAACAGGCGGCGGCTTTGTCGAAAAACGCAATATCCATCAGCACTCCCCTTTCACGGATGTTGGCACCGGCCACCCGTCGAACTCCATCGCATCGTACGGACAGTTTTTTGAAATCGACAGCGATTCTCCGAGATTGTACCTGCGACTCTCTCCAAGCACCACATGCGTACGGATGTCGGCACGGTCAAGTTCGTCCAATGAAGCGGGCGAAAGAATGGAGCGAGGCATCTCCCACCACGCCCTCGCCCAGTCATCGACAGGCATTCCCTCTTCAAGCACCATAACGGAATAAGTCGACGCGACCGCTATTTCAAGCCCGGTGATTCCATTGGCCGAACCGACAAAACCGGAACTCTTCTTGCTTGCGTGATGCGGCGCGTGATCGGTCGCAAACATCAACGCGCCGTCCTTCACGGCCTTCCGCAGTTCAAAACGGTCCTCGCGGTTGCCAAGAGGCGGCGCCATTTTAAAATTGGCATCGTCGGCAGTCAAATCGTCGCAGGCGAACAAAAGATGGTGCGGTGTGGCTTCTGCCGTGACGGGCAGGCCCTCCCTTTGCGCATCGCGGACAAGCCACACTCCTTCGGCAGTGGAAATGTGCTGTATATGAAGTTTGCATCCTGTCGTGCGGCAGACTGAAATATCACGCCTGATCGCCTCTATTTCGGCGGAGGCGGGAATAACCGGCAGACATCTGGAACGCGCCAGAGGACAATCGCGGATCACCCCGTCGCGCACGACAGTATGGTCAAGCGCGTGATCGGCCACGCAAAACCCGAGTTTTGCCGCTGTGGCCATAGCCCTTTCCATCAGTTTGTCGTCCTTGAGGTAACTGCCGTCGTCAGTAAAGAAGGCCGCGCCCGCATCGGCCAGTTCCTCCATGTCGACAAGTTCCTCGCCGAGCCGCCCTTTGGTCAGGCAAACCGACGGGAAAAGCATTACGGGAGAGCCCGAATACCGGCGCTGATAATCAACGATCTCCCTGCAATCGCATGCGGGCGACGTATTGGGCATCGTCACTACTGCGGCAAATCCGCCGCGCGATGCGGCGGCAAGGCCGCTTGCCGATGTTTCGGCGTCGGGGGTTCCAGGGTCGCGAAAATGCACATGAACGTCAATAAAACCCGGGAATGAAACTTTCTCTCGCACGGGAAACCTCCTCCTAATAGATGAAAAGCATTTCTCTGTATTTCGGCAACGGCCATTTGGTGTCGTCAACAAGCCTTTCAAGCCTATCGACCGTTCTCCTCAATGACTCCATTTCTGAAATGACCTGACGGCAATCTTCTTTTGCAAGAGACTTCTCAAGCCTTTCGCACTTCACATGCAAGTCGTCAAGACCTGCGCCGAGTTTCAGCGAAAGTGCCTTGAGCCCCGTCACTCCGACTTTCAAGCCGTCTTTCTTGGCGTGTCCGATTGCGGTGGCGAGACGCGTAAATTCATCGGCCACCACCGGCCTTACCATGGCACGGGCAATGTCGAGAGACACGCGCCCCTCGATCATGATGCGGCGCATATAAGATTCGGCGGCAATTTCGTGGCGGCTTGCCATTTCACCTTCGCTCAAAACGCCGTAAGAGGAGAACAACGAAAGATTGACCGGGTTTTTAAGCGGTGAAATCGCCTCAAGCGTATCGGTGAGGTTGGGCAGTGCACGCTTCTCCGCTTCCTTCGGCCACTGCGGCGCATATCCGTCGCCCGAGAACAAAATGCGTTTATGCTTCTTGATAAGACGCTGAAGCAGTTTATGAAGTTCTGTGTTGAAATCTCCTCCCGCCGCGTCAAGTTTGTCGCATATCGCATCAATGGATTCGGCGACGATGGTGTTAAGCACCATGCAGCTTGCCGCACAGTTCTGCGAAGAGCCCGGCGCGCGAAACTCGAATTTGTTGCCGGTGAACGCAAATGGAGACGTACGGTTGCGGTCGGTCGTGTCCTTCGGCAGCGGCGGCATCGTATCGACCCCGATTTTCATCGTGGTACGCCCCGTCTTCCTGCCGGATTTTCCGACCTCGATCTCGCGCATAACCTCCGAAAGCTCGTCGCCGAGAAAGATTGAGATTATCGCCGGAGGCGCTTCGTTGGCACCGAGACGATGGTCGTTGCCGGCTCCGGCCGTTGCCATGCGCAACATGTCGGAATGCAAGTCAACCGCACGGATAACAGCGGAAAGCACCGTTAAAAATATGGCGTTGTCGCGCGGATTGTCACCCGGAGAAAGCAGATTGCGCTCACCGTACGAAAGCGACCAATTGCAGTGCTTGCCCGAGCCGTTGACACCCTCAAACGGCTTTTCGTGCAGCAGACACACCAGACCGTTTGCATCGGCACACTGGCGGAGAACCTCCATGACCAGCATGT
>JAZOTG010000215.1:0-2985 GCA_045657505.1 Kiritimatiellia bacterium
TCCCCCTTCACATTTGAAAAATGCGACGAGTCGGCATGAAGCGTAGCTACACGATTGGTGCTGCCTGCTGGAACAAACGTGCCGGAACGACGCGCCTCGGCGTTCCCGCTCCCGCGCCAATAGACATTCTCGCACATCTGAGCGATAAGCCCCATACCCGAGGCGCTGTGGATGACAAAGTCTTCCAGCAGCACATCTTTTGAGCGATATACAACCAACGATGGATAAAAACGACCTTGAGGACGAATAGAAACAACATCACCGACCTTTGCCCCCTTGCCGATCTTTGAATAATCGACAGCAACCTTAAGCCTACCGCCGCCAAGATACGTTACAGGCTGAGGAAACCAGACATCGGCAGAACGTTCGACTATTTCATGCGTTTTACCATCAAAGAGCATTGCGCTGCCGGTATCAACAAGGCTGCTTCCGTAAACAAGTTTCATCTGCGACTTACCGTCTCCGCATGAAATAAATTTGCACGGAAAAATTTTTTGATCAAGCCTTAAAACGGTGCATCCGGAATCGAACGATTCAATAACGGCATCGCTCAGAGCCGGGCGCGACATGTCAAATCTAATATTCTCAAACTTAATGTTATGTGAATCAATTATTGCCGATGCTATAGACAATCCGTCAAAGCGCAGAACCTGCCCCTCGCCGCGCAGTACGAGATTTGTCGCGCCGACAATGGGCAAGGATACCTTATGTGTTTTCGACTGATCGTGATTCGATATAAAAAACGACATCTCGTCGCAATCGCTTTCAGAAAACCGCCAATTATCGCCGCGAAGAACTATTACCCCGCCTTCAGGTCCGACTTTTTTTATTGCATCACGCAACTCCGTGGGCGAATGAACGTCTATATTCTCAACACAACCGCCCATTATCATCGAAAATGAAATAGACATTGCTAAGCACCATATTCTCATTTCGACCTCCATTTGCTTTTAATGACATTAGCCAAATCGTCATTTACAAACGAACTTATTTCTTCGCCCTCTGAAAGGCGCCTTCTAATTTCTGTAGAAGACTCCCTTGTACGTGGATACGCTTTGAAGGAACAAAGTTTTTTCAACAGTTCATAGTCCTTCCAACGGGGAAGTCCCTCCAGGGAATCTTCACCGATAATAAAAAATAATTCCGCTTCCACATTTTCCAATGACAACTCTCTAACGGTGTCTATCGCATAAGAAATACCGCCCCTTGAAAGTTCACGAGTATCGATTGAAATTCCATTAAGGCCGCTGAAAGCGGTACGCAGAAACAAAAGGCGATCATTGTCTGAAAAACTCGGATAATGCGATGTTTTAAATGGGTTCACAGCCGCAGGAAGAACAATCAATTTATCAAGCCGTAGCTCGTCTAAGGCGCGCATGGCAATGCCGATGTGCCCGTTATGCACGGGATCGAAACTTCCGCCAAATAACCCAATTCTCTGCATCTCTACATTCCCCGTCTAAATGTTCATCTTTGTGTGACAAACCACTTGTCAATCCCCTCTGCAACAGCCTTTGCAATTTTACGGCGGCGCTTATAATCCCAAATGGCATATTCTCCCTCGGGTGTGGTAATGAAATCCGCTTCAATAAGACAACTTGGCACCTCGGGATTGCGGGTTACGGCAAAATTCCCATTCATTACTCCATTATTCGGAATATCTCCGGCAAGCGCGCGACTCAATGAATCACTGATCTCTTTTGCCAAATCTCTCCCTATTTGATTCCATGCATACACCGAAGCATAACGAACCGTTCTCGGATCAAGATTGCATACTGGCGCGTTATGATGAACAGAAACAAACGCGATAACATTCTTATTTGTACATGCCAATTTAGGACGCTCATACAAATCAATGGCAACATCGCTCTCGCGCGTCATAATTACGCCAAAACCTAATTTTAGAAGCTCGCTGCGAATTGCCTTGGATAGGAGCAAATTGGCGTCCTTCTCAAAATATCCATGCGGGCTTACGGCTCCGCAATCATTTCTTCCGCCGTGGCCCGGATCGACGACGACAAAGGATTTATGCCTATCTGCAACTTGCTGCAATGCCCGCGGCCAATCTCCTGCATAAGGAAGTTTATTGTAAACCTTATTGACTTTTTTACCTTGCGATGAGGAGCCGTTAACACGCTTGGCAACATTGACAATATAATTTGTTGAATGATTACCGGCTGTTATCTCAATATTGTTTGCACCCTCTTTTACGTCAATCATTGTAACCCAACCGCCTGTAAAATAGACTGGCACGGATTTGCCTTGCACAAAAACATTTGTGATGCCTCTGTTAACAGCCCCTGACATGTAAGTCCTGTCAACACTGGGCAATTCAACATTGGGACGAGGGAATGCAATGCTCAAAGCAAAGACAATCGAAAGAATCATAGTAAATTCCTCCCTAAAACGAAAAAGCCCTGCTTTCGCAGGGTTTTCAATGGTGGTGGGGCAAGGATTCGAACCTTGGAAGGCGTAAGCCAGCAGATTTACAGTCTGCCCTCGTTGGCCACTTGAGTATCCCACCGTGAATCGCTTCACTGCTAAAAGCACTGTATCGCGAATTGAGTGAAAGTATATCACAAATACTACAGTACCGTCAATAGGGAATTTCAAAAAAATACAATTCGCATAAAAAAATAAAACCCGAATTACCGGGTTTTAATGGAGGTGGGAAGCGGAGTTGAACCGCTGTAAGCGGATTTGCAGTCCGCGACCTAACCGCTCGGCCATCCCACCTTGCGAATCTCTCGCCTACAAATCACAATCGATACGGCGAGCAAAAATGGTCGGAGCGACGAGATTTGAACTCGTGACCTTTTGCACCCCAAGCAAACGCGCTACCAGGCTGCGCTACGCCCCGACGTGTCGTGTGCCAGATTATCATCACGAAATTTGGTAGCGGGGGCTGGATTTGAACCAACGACCTTCAGGTTATGAGCCTGACGAGCTACCAGGCTGCTCCACCCCGCAATCTGGGATTCCCTA
>JAZOTG010000216.1:0-12085 GCA_045657505.1 Kiritimatiellia bacterium
GAGTGTCGGTGCGGTCGCAGAACGGATACGAGTGCACAATCGTGGACTGATGGACAAGTTTGCCCGCACTCTTGAGATGCCTGATAATGTCCTTGTCACAATCCTTGCAGAAACGCCCCTTGTATTCGGGCATTGCGTCGGTAAACGCACACGCGTCATCAAGCGGGTCGACAAAGGCCGTAACGCCCGCCTGTTTGCAAACCCTGAAGTCGTCCTCACCGTAGGCGGGGGCGATGTGAACGAGCCCCACGCCGTCGCCGGTGGTGACATAATCGTCGTTTGTAACGCGGAAGGCGCCTTCCGCCGCCTTGTCGGCGAAGTTGGGGAAAATAGGCTCGTACGCAATGCCGTTCAAATCGGCGCCTGTCATCTGCGAGACGATCTCATACTGTTCAGGCTTTTTGAAAATGCTCTCAAGGCGCGCCTTCGCCATAATGTAAACCGGACGCGCATCGTCGGTCATATCGCGCACGGCCACGTAATCGATTGATGCGCCCGCACAGATCATCAGGTTGGACGGCAGCGTCCAGGGAGTAGTCGTCCACACGAGAAGATAGACGACACTCTCGGAAGCGAGCAAATCCTTCATAACCGCGCTCTGCGCCGAAAGCGCCCTTGTGCGCACGGTAACGGCCGGGTCCTGGACATCCTTGTAGTTGTTGCCGGCCTCAAAGTTGGAAAGCGGCGTCGAGAGTTTCCACGAATAGGGCATGATTCGATGACTGCGGTAAACGCGGCCCTGATCCCACAACTGCTTAAACACCCACCAGATCGTCTCCATGAACTCGGGGTTCATGGTTTTGTAGTCGTTATCAAAATCGACCCAGCGCCCCATGCGGGTTACCGTTTTGCGCCATTGATCGACATACTTAAGCACCATAGAGCGGCACTGCTCGTTAAACTTGTCCACTCCGAAGGCCTTGATCTCGGGAGCGCCTGCAATGCCGAGCGCATCTTGGGCAAGAGCCTCAATCGGCAGGCCGTGCGTGTCCCAGCCAAAACGGCGCTCAACATATTTGCCGCGCATCGTCTGATAGCGGGGAACAATATCTTTGATTGTGCCGGCAAGCAGATGCCCGTAGTGCGGAAGCCCCGTCGCAAAAGGAGGACCATCGTAGAAAGTATAACGCTGGGCGCCTTCATTTTTCTCGAGGGACTTCTTGAATGTCCCGTCCTTCTCCCAAAAGGCGAGGATTTCCTCTTCCATCTTCGGGAATGCGATTTTATTTGATACGGGCTTGAACATAACGCTCCTCTTTTACCTAAATTGTTGTATGTTACGAGTGACGGCGCATCTGGCGCGTGGTGGACGGCGGATCGATCACTTCGGGCTCGAGCACTTTTCTTTTGCGTTCGCTCTCGCGGCGCATCATCCACATCTGAACGATGCTGAGCACCTGCGAAAGCGTCCAGTAAAGCGAAAGCGCCGACGCAAAATTGTAAAACATAAAGAGCATCATCAGAGGCATAAACACCGTCATCATGCGCTGCTGATTCTTATCTCCCGCCGACGGCGTAAGCTTGCTTTGGATATACATGGTAAGAGCCATTAACAACGGCAATATATTCAAACCGCCAAACGGGAAGACGGAAGGAAAGAGATGTTCAGGGGCTGAAAGGTCGCTGATCCAGAGGAAGCCTGCATAACGGAGCTCGACCATTGAGCGAAGCACATTGAACAGCGCGATGAAAATGGGGATTTGGATAAGCATAGGCAGGCAAGAGCTCATCGGATTGACCTTCTTCTCGCGATAGAGCGCCCATGTCTCCTGCTGAAGACGCTGCGGGTTATCCTTGAACTTGGACTGGAGTTCCTTCATCAGGGGCTGAATCTCCTGCATCTTTTTCATGCCTTCCGTCGACTTGCGCGTAAGCGGCCAAAACACAAGACGCACAAGAACAGTAAGAAGAATGATCGCCACGCCGTAACTTGGAATCCACGAATTGAAAAGGTTGAGAAGCCACACCATCGGGTAGCATATCCAGCTCCACATCCCAAAGTCCATAACTTCCTTCATACCGTTGTCCCAAAGAAGCGACTGCACCTTCGGCCCGACGAAGAACTCGCTCGTGCGCTTTTCGGCGCCATCAGCAAACATGACTTTGATACCTGCCTGCGCAGGACGAAAAACGGGAGAATCGCCGTTACGGATGATGGTGGCAGCAAAACCCTCGTTGTTCTGCGTAGAGCCTGTAAGCGCCGTAACAAAAAAGCGGTCTTTAAGGGCAATCCACTTGTGCGGCGAAGAAATTTTTTGGGAGTATGAGAGCGGATCGGCAGGAGTGACCTTGCGTGGACCGCCGCAACCGCACCCGCCGTCGGTGCCGCCGGCAAGAAGCGCGTAAAGCGGACTTTCGTCATCGCTGCCGTAATGAACAACCTTGTTGCCGGCATAATCAAAACCGTCAATCGAAAGAACATCGTCGGCTGCCGCACCCATAGACATCACGCCAATGGACATTGACGACGGGGTTTTAAGCAGAGGCGAAGCGGCAAAGGAATCGTCAAAGACCACTTTATAGCCGTTTTTAAGTGTAATCTTTCGCTCTATCTTTGAAGAAGCGTTAGCCAGCACCACATAATCGGCACCTTTTTCTTTGACCGCGTAGGCAGAGTTAGCAGGCAACATTTCTCCGCACTCAATGGCACCGAGCGGCGAGCTTGAGTAATCAAGGCCTACAGCGGGGTTGCCCTCGCTTACACCACCGGCTTTAAGCGCATATTTTTTAAGGGTGGCCTTTTTTACGGCCGCGCCCCACGTTGAAACCTCAATTTTAAGTTCTTCGTTTTCAAGAACAACTATCTGCTCCGGCGTGGCGGGCTTAACTGCTTCAGGCTCTTTTTTAGGTTGAGTTTCTGCATCGGGCTTTGCACTACCGGCATTTTGGACGGCCTCTGAAACGACATTCGTTCCCTGCACCTCGGCGGCGGACGATGACGAGACTTCCTGTGCCGTGCTCTGCGGACCGGCGCTTTTACTTGAGAAAAAGCACCACACGAGCGCTAATCCTAAAAAGAGGCAAATTATTTTTTCTTTCTTGTTCATTGTGATTGATCCTTCAATTTAAAATCGTTTTTCCACTTCCCCGCCTCGGGAACCGGATCATACCCGCTCGGACCGAACGGACGGCACCTGAAAAGCCGCATGCAACCGAGCAGAAAACCTTTGCCTGGCCCGTGTACTTTTATGGCTTCGAGCATATAATTGGAACAGCTCGGCTCAAATCTGCAACAGCCGCGAAACAATGGGCTCAATACGGCTTGATACGCATATATTAAAAGCGTCAAGACTTTTGCGGTGCATTTCGAGAGAAAACCCACTTCATTTCCTCCATAACGTCGACGCATTTCCGGCCAAGAATCGACCGCCGCGCAATAAACACCCATTCTACGCCTTCGGGTGCCGCATCCTCTTTAACCAGCAATCTGTAGGCTTCACGCATAAGGCGTTTTGCCCGATTACGGTCAACCGCGTCATGAAACGTTTTTTTTGAAACAACAACGCCGGCCTTGCGGTCGGCGTCATGCTGCACAAGACGCCACGCAACGAGGAGACGCCCCTTAATGGAACGCCCCCGGTCGAAGACATTCTTGTACTTCGCGCCGGGGAGTCGCGTGGACATTTTAAAACCTTAAACCTGCGTCAAACGCTTGCGGCCCTTTGCGCGGCGCGCTGCGAGAACCTTACGTCCGCCCTTTGTCGCCTTGCGTGCACGATATCCGATTTTCCTTTTCCGCTTGATCTTGGACGGCTGCCATGTCATCTTCATAGTTTTCTATTCCTTTCAACTGAAATTTCTGAATATTCTACCATATCGTCGCATAAACTTCAAGGCGTTGGCGAAAATTGAAAATTGAGCGGAAGTCGCACAATCAGCAATGGTAATTGACGCAATTATTTACCTTAAATTATTTCTTTATATTATTTACAAAAAGCGGTTAAGAATCTTGCCACAGGGCTGTCGGAACACGGGCATGTCGTGACACTTTTCGATAAGTCCGAGTTTGCGGAAAATACGCAGACGCTCTACCCGCTGGTTTCAGTCGTTGTTCCTGCGTACAATGTTGAGCCATATCTGTAAGAATGTCTTAATTCAGTTCTTACGCAGACATGGGTGGATATTAAAACTTGGGGACACTCCCCAAAAAACTTATGGCAAAGGTGTCCGCAAGGCCATACAAATATCAAAGTTGTGCACACCCGATTGCACACGATGCTCAACCTGACCAAGCAATCTTACAATGGCAGTCGTGTTCGGAGGCACCGTCACCTCAAGCGAAACTTTATCGCCGTCGCGCCGCCACGAAACGGCTATAACGCCGTTTGGCCCGTCGACTTCCGCCTTAGCCCATGTAAGAGCTTCAATAAACTGAGGCGCGATAACAACCTCTTTAAGAGCTGGTGCCGTTACATCCGGTATGGCCGCACAGCTTCCATGCCTCTCCGAAAGCTGGATTCCGCCTATATACTGGTAGGCCCAAGCCACAAAATCGCCAAACATGATATGATTGCGGCTTCCTCTGCCGCCCCAATCTTCCCAAAGGGTTGTGCCTCCCTTCTTAATCCAGTCGACTGGAGAAGGAGATGCAGGATTCGTAAGCATCTTGAAAGCGAGGTCCGTTCGGCCTGCGCGGCTCAACGCACGGAAAAGATGCTTTGAACCGAGCAGACCGATATCAATGTGACAACCTTCTCGTTCTACAGATTCAATCAATTTAGCCTCAACGGCGGCGCGCTCGCTTTCTGGCACAAGACCAAACGCGAGAGGAAACGCCTGCGCGGTCTGGCGGGCGTTATCGTAGACGCCGTTGCCCTTGTAGAACTTTGCATTGATTGCGTTTTTAATCCTGTCGGCCAGTCTCCCGTAATGCGCCGCCTCCTTAAGATTCCCTTTCATTGAGGAGATGCGCGCTAATATTGCGACAGCCTGACGGTAATAACAGCTTGATGTAAGCCCCGTTGACGGCACATGCGCAGAATTAACATGATTCCAATCGCCTATTCCATGGTAAACAAGGTCGCCTCGCGCTTTTGTAGACGTAAAATCGACATAACGCTTCAGCACGGGATAAACGACATCAAGTATATTCCTATCACCTCTATAACACCACAAATGCCATGCAATCACAGGCAATGCGCTGTCCCATGCCGGCCCGTTGCCCCAGCGATACCCCCAACCGCTCGTAGGAACAATACCGCAAATATCGCCGTTATCCAACTGTGAATCCTTAATGTCAGCAAGCCACTTTTCATACGCCGCCGTATTCTCGTAACAATATTGCGCAAGTTCCGCCGCGATGGAAGCGTCTCCCGTCCATCCGTTCTTTTCACGATGCGGACAGTCGGTCGGATATCCGTCGACAAAATTGGACCGATAGGCACGATCTCCCATGCGCATAAGTGTGTTGAGCATTTCATCAGAGCACGAAAACGTGCCTATTGCGGGAAAGGCCGTATGAACTACGCACCCTGTAATATCCTCTTTGCGCGGCGCGTTGCGCAGGCCCTTCAACACCACATATTGAAAGCCGTTATATGTAAAGCGCGGTTCATACCTCTCTACAGCCTTTCCGGAAGAAACAAATCTATCGGTTTGAAATTCAGAATCCGCCGCACACACGGCATGAGAAGCCGTATATCTGAAATGACAGTCTATGTGCCGAGTCGCGGTGCCGCGGTCAGATCGGTGAAGATTGCCCCTAAAATTGTTGATGCCGTCTGCCACAGACGACCTTGCGGGCGAGAAGTCCCTGCCGATGCGTTCGTCATAGCGGACTACAAGCACGTCACCCTTCATTTGCCCGCGCACGTCCATTCTGATCCAACCGGCGAAGTTTTCAGGAAACTCAACTACATATGTGCCGTTAGAAAGCGCATGTACGGCCGTTGGCGCTATTTCGCGCATAATCTTCGCCCCGGGACAATTCTCCGCAACAAGAGCGCCGCCGGGGGGAGGAAACCTCAGATGCGAACACCTTCTGCCCCGAAAGATCGGGACGCATACGATGATATGCCCCTATTACTTCGCCCTCTCGTATGCAGTCATATCCTATGGGACTTTCGACATGACGCCACGAACCGTCGGAAACGACAGTCTGACGACCGCCGTCGGCATATTTAATTTCAAGCTGCGCGATCATTCGCGGTGAGTTGCGCCACGGCGCCACATCAAAATTCCATGCAGCGATAGAACGCACATCGTACCAGCCGTGCCCCACTAGCACATTAAGAACATTAGTCCCTTGTTTCAGCGCACCGCTCACATCGTACGTAGAATAAAGTACGCGTTTGTCATAACTCGTCGGAGACGGGTCAAGCACCTTATCGCCGACTCTCCGCCCGTTAAGCGTAGCCTCGTAAAAGCCGACACCTGTTATATGCAGATAAGCGCAGGATACCGGTTTCGACACAGTAAAGCTCTTTTCAAACGCTGGAGAAGCCGTCTCCTCGCGCGCAACAAGTTCCCTGCCGAACGGCGTGTCGCGCAAAGCGCCAAGATCTCGACCGACATTACCGTCAGTCACGACACGGTGCCCATCAGGGAAACGTAAAGCGCATATAAACGCCTGCGGAACATCTTTAGCGCCTTTTTTAACCCGCACAGCCATTGTATTTTTACCCGTCTTAAGCCATGGGGTTATATCGCGAAAACGCAGATGATTCCATCTATCCACCTGTCCGCTATGGCGATGGCACTCTCGGCCGTTTATATCGATCTCATGCATCGCCGTCGCGGCATGCAGCAGTTCAACATACTCACCCTTCTTTGCACCGTCAAAATCAAAGTCAATCGAAAACACCGCATCACCATGCGCATTCGGAGCGGCAGTCACCCAGCGCGCCCCGCCCATGTCGGCATCGGGATTGGCCAACGCACCACCGCCTATCCACTTAGCTTTCCACTTGTCCTGCGGCATAATGCCGGTCACCCATTCGGAAGGCTCACTCCATGGCCCCTGCGCTCCTGCACCGTCACAAGTGCGCACCTTCCACCAATATTTGCTCGACGAGGCGAGAGCCTTACCCTCATACGCCACATCGACCGTGTTATCGCCGGCGACTATTCCAGAATCCCACATATCTCCTTTCTCCAAAAGAAGATTCTCTTTGCTGCTTGAAACGATGATGCGATATGCTCTCTGAAACACACCATTTTGCGCCACGCCTTTAGACTCGAGCTTCCACCCGAACCGCGGCTTGGGCTCGTCCACACCGACGGGCGAAGCGAGCCACTGCACAGTCAATCCATACGGCCGCGGGCACACGGCATTGCCCTCTGCGCAAACGGGTTCGTAATACTCGTCAATCAACTTCCGTTCCTCCTTTGAAAGCGCCGATAGCGGGATGGGTGCATCCTGCGGTCGGCGCCCCTTCTGATTGATGCGATTGACAAGGCTCCAGTTGCGCGATGGTTTTTTGATTGAAGCGTCCAAAGGCTCTTTTGCGGGCAAATCATAACGCGTAAAGTCAATGATTTTCTCCGGCTCGTTTTTCTGCCAGTCACGCAATGTCGCAAGACGGAACTTGCGGTTCATATACCAGCGTATCTCCATATTCGGCTCTGAAACGATTCCGGGCACCCCTGTACCCCGCTCGACAAAGCGGTAGTTGAGATTGTCGTTATTCGGATTTTCACGGCGCCAGGCCTCTCCGAATTCGCTCATCAACGGAACGATTGTGTCGGGAAATTCTCTGCGCACTCCTTTAAGCCACTCCGTCATCGCGGCAATCACCTCTGGACGGCAAAACTTAACAAGGCTTATCTCCCAATTAACGACAATCCAGCCGAATCCGTTGCGCTTAAAATTTTTCCCGAAGTGCGATCGCACCACCGCAAGTGATTCTTTAAGACCGTCTTCAACACCAAGGCCGTGATATGTCTCAATAGGGCCTACGCCGGTGCGACTGTTGCCGCCGCCTTCAAAACCGAACTTGCGCGCACTCAAAAAGTCGCACGTCCAGCCGTCAAGATTGACGCAGTCAATGAAATCGTCCTTGCCTTGAGATGGCTTGCAGGCATGTTCGCGGCTCGGATAATACGGATAGCTTATCGATCCGTCTCCATCGCCATCATCAATCCCATACTGGCTCCATATCGTACCTTGCGCAACGTAGATACCCTCCTGCTCGGCGAGATAACGAAGATTATCCGCCGCAAGAAACCCCGCCACAATGCCGCGCGGACGATACCCTCCACCAACCATTTCACCGACGAGTTTTAAACCGTCGTGAATATCACGGTTTATCTGTGCGCGCGAGTTGAACATCGGCGCAAAAAACGCGCCCGGAATAAATGTTATTTCATCACCGTACTGGCGGTGATATTCAACAACCCTCTTACGTATGGCGACATAATTGGGCCGCTGGTCCTGAAGCGCGCGCCACGAAAACGCCCATGTAACCTTCGCTTCCGGAATAGCATCCGACACCGCCTTGCGAAAAGTCTCAACGGCCTCCAATGTATGAAGGTGCGCCTCATCATGACCTCTGTTATATTCGCGCGCGGCTTCTATCTGATTAACGCGGACAACGGTGTTGATGTTAATAATGCGCTTGCCTCGCACGGGCCATTTTGAATTAAATTCAGACGCACCCCAAAGATTCTGATTAAGCAGAACAGCGACGGCAAAAACCGTCGCTGTAATTTTTTTCATCAATTTCATAATCTTGCCGTACTCATTTATTATTAGATATTGCTACCTGATGATAACGCGGAATTGTTTTTTAAGAGCGCGGAACACGAGATTGTATCCGCCCTCGCCATCCTCTTTAACAAGCATGCGGGTGCTGTAGGGAACGGGGAAAACCATTCCGGACGCATCAATCGCTATGGCAGAGGCATCCGCTTCCGACTCAACTTTACCCAGCACTTTATCAAGCAGGGCGCTTTCAAGATTTGCGCAGTCACCCAGTAGTTTGATTGTGGCTCCGCCGGAGAGCGGCTTAATGGTGCCGCTGACGGGAGTAACCGAGTCGGGGCCTAAAGTCAAATTCCAAACAGTTCCGCCGCCGATTGTAAGGTTGCCGCCGATTGTCGAACCAAGGCCGGTGCTCACCGTGCTGTTCTCCGCAAGCGTGACGTCTCCGGTAATCTTTGAATTTGCGCCGGCTGTCACCGTTGCGTTCGTTCCAAGAACAATGCTTCCGGTGAGTGTGGAGCCAGCCCCCATCGCAATTGCCGCGTTATCACCAGATGAAGAGGTAAGCTTTAATGACGCTCCGTTTCCAATGCCGATGCTGTTTCCGCCTCCTCTCAGCTGCGTATTGTTCGGAAGAGCAACATTGTCGGCAAGCTCAAAACGGGAATCGGGATAGACAGTCAACGTGCTGCCTCCAAGCTGCCCCTTCTCCTCCACGCGCAATGTACCGCCCTTTACATCCGTGTACCCTTTATAATCCTTCACGTAGCCGCTCGCTCCTGTTTTGCTGCACTTGTTGCGCATAATCAAAGTGCCTTTACCCTCTTTAATAAGCCAAACATTCCCGCTTGAATACCCCCAGGAATTTCCGCTATTGGCTTTAACACAGAATGAGCATCCCCAAATAACGGTGTGCCCGTTCCCTTCGTCATCTTGCGTATCAATTGTCATTTTCTTGCCTGAATGCAACGAAATGCCTCCGTATTCCTTTGGAGAGCTGCTGCTATAAGCACTTTGAAACTCAACATCAGCCATCGCCTGAATTTTTATGTCCTGGAAGAAATGCAGCATGTTATGCCCGGCCGTCGATCCGAAAATCGGATCCGACGAGGCGCTTCCGGCTCCGATTTTAATATGCTTAATGGTAGTCAGGTGCTGCTTGAAGCCTTGCTTGTAAAAGCCCTTTGCCTTGATAATACCCGTGCCGGCGCTGCTTGAAACCGATTCAACGCTCCCGCCGTTGCCTGAATTATCATAGGCTACATTGCCGTCAACTTCCAAATATCCGTTGACATCCAGCTTAATCCGCCAAACAGTATCGTTCTTACCTGGCTGAATGCTGGCAAAGTGTGCATATCCTCCGTTGTCTATGGTAAGCGCCGCTCCACTTCCCGTTACATTTTGCGCCGCAAGTTTGGAACCCGCCGGCACTACATATGAATCCTTCATGACCCAATCATCGGTAAATGTAATATCGCCAGTTAAGTATTTACCGGCCGCCCCGCTCACCTGACCGGCCGTAGTGGCTGTAGCGCCTCCCGCGAAATCAACACCGTTTTCCAAATCAACATTGTAGGCCGCGGAGAACGCCACGGCATTGGAAATTATCTGGCTGCTTGACGTTTCATTAACCACCCTGTCTATATCCTTAAATTCTTTGCCTGTTATGATATACGCTCCCGCTCCGGAACTGAACACAATTTCCGCTCCGCCAAGATTTTCAAGATCGTTCACAAGAGTGCCGCCTTCTGCGGCAGTAAACAGGAGAGTGTCGCCTGCCGACGGAGGCCTCGTCGCTACAGTTCCGGCAACAAGATCAACCCAGTTGGCGAGGGTTGAAAATTTTCTGTCCCCGCCGGCACCAGTCCAAACATGACCAACACGTTTTTTGCTCCACTTCCATGTCAGGCGCACTCGCCCCCCGGTAGCAGCGTTGTAGGAATAGCGATTGCTGGTATATTCGACTCCGTCGGAAATCCAAGCGTCAGAAGCGGGGGCATAAACGTCAAGCGTATAGCCGACACACAACCACGTGCTTACGCCGATAATCCTCTCTGCGGGCGCGGTAAAGTCATAAGAGCCGTCAACCTTGTAAAAGCCGCACGCTTCCGTACCTTCCAGATCTTCATCCGAAGTGCAAACAATTACTCCATTTCCGCGGAAGCGCACCTCGTCTGCCATGTTGTTCTTCGCCATTTCCGCATCTGTTAAAAGCCTGTTGTAAATACGGAATGAATGCATCGTTCCCGTTGCATAATGATTTTCATCCGTTCCTCCTATGAAATACTTCAGCGATGGTACGGCCGTGGCGCCAGACCCGTTGCCGGTGCCGTTGCCAAGAGTCGTTACCCCTTGCGTAAAATAAGTCTTCCCTGTTCCCGTTCGGTCGCAGGCCGCCGTAAGATACCTGCCGCCGAACGATGTAATCTGCGGACGGTTTGAAATTTTGTTATAGTTGTCCTTTAAAATCAGCGTGGTCGTTCTCGAACCGTTGTTGTTGAGATACGCGGCAATATTATCGCCGTCGGCCGCAAACACAATTGGATATTGCGACACGGGAGATGTCTTATTGGTGAGCTGCTTGCTCAGATCCATTGTTATCGCGGCCTGCACCGTCCAAACATCGCCCAACGTAATATTGGCCGATGTCGTTCCCTTTGCGTTCCCGTCAAAATAACGGCCGTCAGGCCGCCATGCGCCTACAGAATTGTTTCGGCCAGAAAAATAAAACTTAAGATTTGACGCCGTCCCGCCAATACTCGCCCACGATTCAACC
Source organism: Kiritimatiellia bacterium (assembly GCA_045657505.1). GTDB lineage: Bacteria > Verrucomicrobiota > Kiritimatiellia > RFP12 > UBA1067 > UBA1067. The sequence continues at coordinate 11,418 of JAZOTG010000216.1, forward strand.
GAGTCCGAATGCGGAGCTCCTGCCGCGCTGTTCTCAAGACCATCGAAATGAGCAATTAATCCTTCTTGAACATACTTATCACTTCCCCACAACTCTATTCCGTCGCCCAAAGCGGATATCGTGCCAGCAAATATTGCCGCTACCGCCGTCACAGTCTTTGTATGACTGAGCACGATTTTTTTAATAAGAGACATATCAGAACACCTGCTCGCAAGATGCTTCATCATTAACATGCGACAACTCCTTAATATAAAATTTAACCTGAATTCAAAAAGATTATATCATATTTCCACACTATTGCACGCTATTTATTAAGCATCTATATTACATTGTCATTTTAGCCATAGGAATTATTTAAATTCATATTCTTAATTGTAATGAGAAATCTGCCGCGCAACGCGTCTTCCTCCCCCCTCTCGAACCTGTCGGAAATCCCGACAGGTTGATTTTGGGTCTAACTCACCTTCTTGATAGATATTTTTTATATGTTCCACAACATTTGTACGAGATGTTTGAAACAGCAACGCCATTTGTTGTTGCGTCAACCAGACAGTTTCATCGACAAAACGGACATCAATCTTCGTTACGCCATCTTCCGTCTGATAAATGATTATATCACCCTGATTATCTGGAACTTTCTCGCCTTTCATTTCAAAATTTCCTTTCGC
>JAZOTG010000217.1:0-1603 GCA_045657505.1 Kiritimatiellia bacterium
CCCTCTCAAAAAGCGCGTTGGAGATATTTCGCGCCTCGGACGCGAAGACTCCGGCGGCGACGCGTTTTTTCTCGCGGTCGGTCTCTTCCATCGGCAGCTTCGCCAGGAACTCATCGTCCTGTCCGCGTTCGATGTTCACGATCAGCGAATCCAGATATTCATTGACGCTGCGCCGGGCGAAATCGTCGGCGCCGACGGCCTTGGCGAACACGAGCAGCACGCACAGAAGCGGCACCAGAGCGAGCATCGAAAAATATGTCAGTCCGGCCGCATGCAGCGGACAATTGCCGGCGTTGAAACCGGAAACCACCAATTTTACCCAACGGACGATTTTCTTCATAATGCGATTATACCATTTTTTCTACTCCTTTTCCCAGTTCTATGTGTTATAATAGTTAGAACGAATAAAGCAGATCTAAAGTTAAAAAGAAATTTAAAACGACCGTAAAAGTATGCTAAAGAGATATTCTTCCAGTGATAACAGCGGGAAATCGTTGAAAATGAAATTTAAAACGACCCTTAAAGCATGGCCGGTGATTGCCTTAATAACAATCGCGCTTTGCTTCCTTACCCAACAGACCGCAAAACTGTTCGGAATCGAGCTTCCCGAACAGGCAAATCTGGAAATAGTCAAGCGAATGGCCGGATTCAACTGGAACTTTGCGCTGCTCGTGCTGCAAATCATAGTAATCCTGCCGGTCATTGAGGAACTCATCTTCCGTCTGCCTATGAAATTTACCCGCAAATGGAGACGAAACCTCCAGTTTGCCTCCGCAGCGGTACTCTCAGCACTGTTCTCCGCCGCGCATTACATCGTACAACCGTTCCCTGATTCAGCCTTTATCGCCCTTTTCGTATTCGGCATCGCCCAATGTTGGCTGTACAGGAGAACACAATCAATCTTCTGCCCGATACTCAACCATGCGCTATTCAATCTGACGAATCTCATATTGCTCTTTATAATCCCCGAAGCGTAAGTCACGGCAGAGCAAGGATTGTTCGGCGCGCAAACGGCCTAATTCAGATCGCCGGCAGTTCCAGCGTAAATACGCAGCCTTTAGGGGAATTGGTGCCGACGCTCAGCGTTCCGCCCATCGCCACCGCAAATTCCTTCGCCGTGCAAAGCCCGATGCCGAAGCCGCCCTTGCCCGACTCAAGCACCGTGCGCGAACGATAATAACGGTCAAAGGCCTTTTTCATCTGACGTTTCGTCATCCCTTGCCCCTCGTCGGCGAGCTCCATCCGCACCCGACCTCTGCAGCGAGAAAAAACCGCCTTAACCCGCCCGTAGGGAGCGGCGTATTTCAGATCGTTGCCGAGCAGATTCCAAAGTATCTGCACCAGCATGGTGGAATCAGCCTTGACAGTAAAAGGGCCTGCATCCCTGAAAATCGTCACCACATCCTCTCCGTTGAAAAGGTCACGGTAATCTTCGCGAAAAAGCGAATATGCCTCATCGTATGCCGCCTTGAGATCGACCGGCTCGAACACCGGCTGCCGTCGTTTGCCGCCGAGCTTGAGAAATTCACGGATATTCTCGACCAAACGGATCATCCGCTCGTTCAATATTCTGGCATCCTCATCGTTGCGTCCTATGGCATAG